>CAZRXE010000849.1:0-3786 GCA_964603695.1 uncultured Heliomicrobium sp. | reverse complement strand
TGATTTGCGGGACGTAGGCATACATCGCCTTATCGTCGGCGACACCCGTGCCGATGGCGTTGGCCAACGCGACATTGCCCGCGCGGTAAGCGTTGAACAAACCCGGCACGCCCAAGATCGAGTCGCGCCGAAATGCCAGCGGATCAATGAAATCATCATCCAAACGGCGATAAATCACATCCACGCGGCGAATGCCCGCCGTCGTTCTCATATAAACGAAGTTGTTGTGAACGATCAGGTCGCGGCCTTCGACCAGTTCGATGCCCATCTGCCGCGCCAGAAAGGTGTGTTCGTAATAGGCTGAATTGAACACTCCCGGCGTCAGCAGCACGATGGTCGGTTCCGGGCGATTTTGCGGCGCCAGCGCGCGCAATGTCGCCAGCAAGGCTTGGCCGTAATGGTCAATCGGGCGAACATTGTAGCTGCCGAACAAACCGGGAAAAACTTTCTTCATCACCTGCCGGTTGGCCAGCATGTAGGAAACGCCGCTCGGCACGCGCAAATTGTCTTCGAGCACGGCAAACTGGCCGTCGTTCAGGCGAACCAGGTCCGTTCCGGCGACCGAAACATAAATGTCGCGACGCACACGCAACCCGCGCATTTCGCGGCGGTAGTGTTTGCAGCTATACACCAGTTCACGCGGAATCAATCCGTCTTTCAGAATCTTTTCTTCGTGGTACAGATCTTTCAGAAAAAGATTCAACGCGGCGATGCGTTGCACCAGACCGCGTTCAAGCGTCGCCCATTCGTCGGAAGTGACTATGCGGGGCAACAAATCATAAGGGAAGATTTTTTCCGTACCATCATCGTGGCCGTAGACGGTGAAGGTGATACCTTGATTAAGAAAGGCGATGTCGGCGGTTTGTTGGCGTTGTTTCAATTCGCTCGGCGCTAGTTCCAGCAAACGGTGAAAGAGCGCCTGATATTGCGGACGCGAATCCCCCGCTCCGGCGAACATCTCATCAAAGGCAGCATCAAGCTGATAATTGGCGAAAGGCGGCCAAAACGCCTGCGAAGATTTCGTTTCGAGAAGATTTGATTGCGCCATTGCGTGACTACCGAGAAAGGTGTCTTAAACGTCAAAATGAGATAAAGACCGCAGATGCTTTCTTTGCGGTCTTACGATTTCTTGCTTGCAGTGGCTTAGTTGAAGGTTAGTGATGGAAGAAAACTTTGGCGTCCCGTACGAGATTTGAACTCGTGTCGCCGCCGTGAAAGGGCGGTGTCCTGGACCGGGCTAGACGAACGGGACGCAAAATTTATGTTCAAGGAATCAATGAACTTGCTTTGATGTTTTTGGATAGTCCCCTGAACGAAGGCGGGATAATACTGACCGATCCCAGGTTCGTCAAGCGGTTGACCAAATGTTTTTTCAGTCTTCGCAAAGCTTTACGCTACGCACGTCCTCGCCTAAACTGCCCGCGAATTACATCAAAAAATCCAACCGGAGTTGACGCATGAAAATCAGGTTTTTACTTGGTTCCGGCATTGTCCTGCTGGCGTTGTTGCTGTCCTTGTTGCTTGCCGCCGCACAGCCCAAACGTCCGCGCATCGTTTTTGTCAGCGGCGACCACGAATACGGTTCGGAAGAAACCTTCCCGATTCTCGCCGCCGAATTGGAAAAGCGTTATGGCATGCAGGCGACCGTGGTGAAGTCTTACCCCGACGAAAATGCAGAGGAAAACATTCCGGGTCTGGAAGCCTTGGGAAAGGCCGATGTGGCGGTACTTTTTCTGCGTTGGCGACGCTTGCCGGCGGAACAGCTCGAACACATTCGCAAATATCTGGACGCGGGCAAACCCGTGGTCGCCTTTCGCACGACCACGCACGCCTTCAACTATCCCAAAGGCCATCCGCTGGAAAAATGGAATTCCTTTGCCGTTGACTACCTGGGCGCGCCTCCGGGTTGGGGAAACGGGCATTACCATTACGGCCACAAATCCAGCACGGACGTTTCAGTAATTTCGTCAGCGGCGAACGATCCGATTTTGACCGGCGTGGACAAAAGCTTTCACGTGCGTTCGTGGCTCTATCACGTGTTGCCGAATTATCCGCCCACTGACGCGAAGCGGCTATTAATGGGGCGTTCGATGGATTCGGAAAAGAAAGACGCGGTGGAAAATCCGGTGGCCTGGACGTGGAAAAACAAGGCTGGCGGCAAAGTCTTTGTCACGACGCTCGGCCATCCGGAAGATTTCCAGGTGGAAGCAGTGCAACGCCTTGTCATCAATGGCATTCATTGGGCTGCCGGAAAACCAGTGCCGAAAAAGGCAGCGGGCAAGATCAACTTCGCCGTGACGTACCACGGCATCCGCCCCTCTGTAGACAAAACGAAGTGACTCTACCGTGTGTGTTTTGGTGGAAGAAAGGCTCAGACCAGGCCCCGGATGAATAACGTGTTCATCTGGGGCACGGTCTTAAGGTAGGTTGCGTTGATTAGATGTCCAGGTTTTTCACTTCCAGGGCGTTGTCTTCGATGAAGCGCCGGCGGGGTTCGACCTGATCGCCCATCAGCACGGTGAAGATTTCATCGGTCTCGACAGCGTCGTCAATCTTCACTTGCAGCAAGGTGCGCTTTTCGGGATCCATAGTCGTTTCCCACAACTGTTCCGGGTTCATTTCGCCCAGCCCTTTGTAACGCTGTATGTGTAGGTCTTTTTTGGCGGCGGCCAAAATGTGATTGAGCATGTCGTCGCGCGATTCGACTTCGGTTTCCGTCGCGCCTTCCTTGATGACGAACGGCGGTTGGCTGATCGGCAAAAAAGATTTGTAGATTTCAGTGGCGCGCTGGAATTCGACGTGCGTGGCCAGTTCCCAGTCAATTATGACGCTGGAACCATTGGCCAATGTGATTTCGATTTCCGACAATCCGTGCTCTTCGTCTGAAGTCAGTTCGGTTTTGTACTCGGCTTCGGCGATGGCGGCTTCGACTTTACCAAGCAGATTTTCATCGGCAAACACATCGTGGAGCTTGCGCCCCACCATCTGCATCACGCCGTCACGCCCGCTCAGAGTTTCCAGCACCGCATCCACGATCTTGCGCTCTTTCAACCGGCGTTCCAGTTTGCCGTAATAGCCGTTGAATTCCACCAGCCGTTCGAGCAAAGCAGTCAATTCCCTGCCTTCGATGACCGCGCCGGTCGCCTTAACCGTCACGCTGACGTCTTCGGTCGCCTTTTTCATTAAGTAGCGGTTCATCTCGCGTTCGTCTTTGATGTACCGTTCGGTTTTGCCTTTCTTGATTTTGTAAAGCGGCGGCTGCGCGATGTAAACGTAACCGCGCAACTCCGTCTCGACTTCACCGGCTTCGTTCGTCCGCTCAATCTTGTGCTCAATCAGTTGCGGCATCTGCCGGTAAAAGAAAGTCAGTAACAGCGTGCGTATGTGGCTTCCGTCCACGTCCGCGTCCGTCATCAGAATAATTTTGTGATACCGCAACTTGTTGACATCGAAATCATCCTTGCCGATGCCGGTGCCCATCGCTGTAATCAAAGCTTTGATTTCGTTATGGCCAAGCATCTTGTCAAATCGTGCTTTTTCAACGTTCAGGATTTTGCCTTTCAGCGGCAGGATCGCTTGCGTGCGCCGGTCGCGGCCTTGTTTTGCCGAGCCGCCGGCTGAATCTCCTTCGACGATGTACAGTTCGCACAAAGTCGGATCTTTTTCCGCACAATCGGCCAATTTGCCGGGTAAATTCATCGAATTGAGTGCGCCTTTGCGGACGATTTCGCGCGCTTTGCGAGCGGCTTCGCGGGCGCGGGCGGCTTCGACGGCTTTGCCGACAAT
>CAZRXE010000848.1:0-2480 GCA_964603695.1 uncultured Heliomicrobium sp. | reverse complement strand
CTTCTCCCGCAACTCAACCAGGCTTTTCTCCAACTCTTCTGTCGTGCGCTCGTCAAAGACAAGTTCGAGAAATAGCCGAAGAAAGTCTTCGGGCGCTTTCAACTTGAACAGGTCCGACGCGCCGCCTTCCTGCTTGTTCATCTTCAAATGCAGACGGAACAAGAACGGATCAAGACCACGCTCGTCTAAATGTTTTTCCCATTGAGTTTGATCCTCTGGAATTACCAGGTCCATGACACCTCCGTTGCGGCGTTCTGCATCACGGAGCGCGTCGAGCACGGCATCGATGGATCTTGCTGGTGTTCCCAGACCGAGCACGGGCAGTTGGTCAAAACCAAATCCCGGCGCGGCATAAAAACTGAAAAATCGGCGCTTCAGCTCCCGGTCTTTCAACAACGCGATTTGTCCAACCACCCGGCGCGCTGTGCCGAGAGCCGGGAAATCCCATTCCGTAACCACAATGCCCAATTCGTTAGGCCGTAAAAAATCCGCGAGCGTGTTGTCCTTGCCGAGAAGCCGTCCGAGGAACTGATTCTGGTTCGGTATAAGGACGCTGTAGAGCAACGAGATGAGCGTCGTTTTGCCGCCGCCGTTACGCAGCCAAATCACACTGTCCTGCGGCGCGCCAGCTTGTTTGTGGCGGAAGTCCATCGTGAGCGGGTGAAAGCGGGCGCAGGCTTCACCCATTCCGGCAAAATGGACGCGACACAACCGAGCCATCAGCTTGCCTCCTTTGAAGCGACACCGTGTTTGGCGGCGAATTCCTGCATCAGGTGAAACAAGCGTGCCTCTGTCTCACGAACCATGAATCGCACTTGAATCCGGAACTGAGGGCGGGCGCGGAAGAGCGTTTCGCCCGCTTCCTCAAACTCCTGAAACAATCCCTCGCGCGCGTACTTTTCCAGCAGGTAGCGAGTCATCGCGACCAGATTTTGACGGCCGCCGGACGAGTCGGTTTCCGGCAGGGACAGCAGATGATTAAATCCTTCCACACACTGCTCAGAAAACACTTCGCCGGCCTGGCTGATCGCTCGGAGGCCCTCACAGATTTCTACAGTGTGGCGGGCAACATCCGCAGCACGAATCTTGTGAGAGAGAACGTCGTCCTCGTCATTAAGCCGGTCCTCATTTGGATACACGTAGGCGGCGAGCGCAAAATGCAGGAGGCCGTAAGCGACGCGCTCTCGAAATGACATGTTGCGCCGAAAGCTCTCGAGTGTGGGCGCAAAAAATCCGTCGGGCTGAGATACCAACATCAGCCCATGCACCGTTGAATCGCCGTAAATTTGTAGTTCCATGCCGCGGGCGATTGACTTCACGAGGTCGCGAAAGCCCGTGTCGCTCGCGTACCGTTGGAGCAACTCGCCATACTCAACATTGTTCGCGGGCGTCACGCGAGGCGTCATCGCCAGAAGCAACAGTCTTGCTGCCGCCGCAGCCTGTGAAGGAGCATCAAGCATGTGGTCTTCGTGTGATTAACAGGTCATCACCGTAAACGTCAGTGCTTTCAAGCTGACGGCCATCTGTCGAAATTGCGACGCCATCCTCCAGGCCTTCATACCACTGTCCTGCAAGCAGCACTGCCAAATGCCGGGCATCGCCACTATCGCCATTGAGTTTTGTGAGCCAGTCTGAAAGTCGAGTTTCGGATGGCAACGATTCGAGCGCATCTTCCACGCGCATTTTAATTTCCGGCGTGAACGGCGGAACAGGGTCTTCGATGTTCTCCAGTTCCGGAGCGACGATTGGTTGCACCGTCTCGGTGGCGCGACGTTCCTGCCACAGTTTTGCCACCATCTGTGAAAAATCCGGCAGTGGTTCGATCGCAGGCGGGTGGAGCAGATGCCAATTCGTAACCAGCCATGCGTCCGTTTCTCCGGCCGGCCGCTGCAGCAGAGGTTTCAGCACCGCAGTCTGGGGATTTGGAAACGGGGTTAACGCGATTGGGTGAAAGCTCTGGCGGGCATGCTCGTCGAGGAAAATCCGATTCGAACTCATCACGAGCGTGAGCAGTTCATTGTGCTTTCGCGCGGCAATTTCAAGCTGCTCCTTCACGAAGACGAGTTTCTCGCGTCCTGCCTGGTCAGTCTCCGACATTTTTCGCTCGGCTTCGGCTGCCAAATCGTCCTCCGCATGAATTCGCTCCTCGATATGATTTCGCGCCTGGCCGAGTTTGGGCAGAACGTCAGCGACCCAGTTCACGCTCTCAACGTTCCTTTCCACCACGCGCAAGGCCCGTCGAATGTGTTCGGTGTATTCCACGGTTCGGGCAAGAGCGGTTCGCGCGGCAAGGGCCGCCTCGTCCAGTTTGCCGTGCCGAATGAAATGCTGAAGTGCGGCTTCATCCGCCGCTTGCTGTGCCTCCAGCTCGACGCCGAGACTTTCCAAATAGATATTGATGGCCTCGGCAGATGCGACATAACGCGGCTGTCCGTCGCCTTCCAAATCACGTAATTCGACCAGTTTGAAAATCGCCCATG
>CAZRXE010000847.1:0-9653 GCA_964603695.1 uncultured Heliomicrobium sp. | reverse complement strand
GATCGTCGTTCCCGCGCACGACCGCCGAGTTCACGAACGCATTGCCAACCTACCGAATTTCGAGCGTTGAGCCGTCAGCCTCGTAGCGCCGCACAATCTTCAAACCGCCTCACAAGCCTGGGAACAGCTTTTGCCAAGCGGAAGTGCGCTTTCCAAAAACGCTGGAAAGCGCCGTCAAACGCCAATGCGCCATCCGCCCTTTCCGACAGTTGCCGGTTTTGGCTGGCAGGCACCAAGCCGCAACACCGGGAGCGAGGCGCGAGCGAAATTCAACGCGGAAGTTTTTTTCTCAGGTGTATATCAATGCATTCAGTTGATTCGACCCAAACCTCAAACACGGTCGGCGAAGCTTTGCTGAGTATGCTTCGCCATCCGGTCAAACATCTGGTTCGCCAATGGAATTGGAAATCGGCGGTGCTGAGCGCCTTGATGCGCGGGGCGCTCTTTTTCTTCGCCAATCTGGGCGCGGGCGTTTCGTCGGCGGTGGGCGCGATGGCCATCGAGGCGGCGTTTTATGTGACGGTCGCAGGCTTTTACGGCGCGGCCACCGAACGCTTTCGCCGGACGCGCCCGGCCTGGCTGGCGACTTTGACGATGATGTTCTTGATGCCCGCGCTCAATCACACGCTGGAATTCGCGCTGCACTGGACGCACGGAACCAAAAAACTGACCGCCAGCATTTTGGCTTCAATTGGGTTTTCGATGCTCTCGGCGGTGTTCAATCTGTTCGCGATGCGGCGCGGGGCTTTCATTGTCGGCGCGGAGCAGCAAACCTTGCTGGAAGACTTTCGCCAATTGCCGCGCATCCTGCTTGATTTTGTGACCTTCGTGCCGCGCGCGCTGTGGCTGAGCCTGTGCCGCGAACGTTAATGCGAATATCGCCGACGGCAGCACGATTGAATGCGTCTTGTTCAGGCAATTTCCAACAGAGATTCCGCCAGAGCAGCCACCAAAACGTCCGCATTGTTTTCGTCAAACGGCATCGGCGGGCGGATTTTGACGACGTTGTGAAAAGGGCCGTCAGTGCCGAGCAAAATGCCGCAATCGCGCATGCGGTTGGCGATGTAAGAAGCTTCTTCGGCGGCGGGTTCCAGCGTTACGCGGTCGCGTACCAACTCCACGCCCAGAAACAAGCCCGAACCGCGTACATCGCCGACCAACGGGAACTGCTCCACGAAAGGCCGCAAGCTCGCCAGCATTCTTTCGCCGACGCGGAGCGCGTGCGATTGCAAAGCTTCTTCGTGAACGATATTCAACACTTCCAAGCCCACGGCGCAGGAAACGGGATTACCGCCGAAGGTGCTGAAAAACTCCATGCCGTTGTTGAATGAATCGGCGATTTCCGGGGTCGTCACCAGCGCGCCGATGGGATGGCCGTTGCCGATGGGTTTGCCCAGGATGACTATGTCCAGCGTCACGCCGTGATCCTCGAACGCCCAGAAATTCGTGCCGACGCGACCAAAACCGGTTTGCACTTCGTCGGCGATGCAAACGCCGCCCGCCGCACGCACTGCCCGGTAGACCGATGCCAAATATTCCGCAGGCAGGAAAATCTGCCCGCCCACGCTGGGGCAGGTTTCGGCAATGAAGCCTGCCAGACCTTTGCCGGTGGCACTCAATCGTTCGATGACTTCCTGAACGTGCGCGGCGTATTTTTCGCCCGCCTGCGCATCGCTGTATTTATAAAGCCCGCGATAACCGTCTGGAATCGGCGAGGTGTGAACCCAATCGGGCGCGCCAGTGCCGCCGGGGCCGTCGTGTTTGTACGGGCTGATGTCAATCAGTCCGGTCGTGTGGCCGTGATAGGCGGCTTCCAGCACGATCATGTCTTTTTGCTGCGTGCGCGCGCGCGCCAACCGTAAAGCGAGTTCATTGGCTTCGCTGGCCGAATTGACGAAAAAGCAAACGCTCAAAGGTTCAGGCAGCGTCGCGCACAGAGCTTCGGCGTAACGGTTGATGGTGTCGTGCAAATAGCGCGTGTTGGTGTTCAGCACGGCCATTTGCCGGCAGGCGGCTTCGATCACGCGCGGATGACAGTGGCCGACATGCGGAACATTGTTGTAAGCATCCAGATATTGCCGCCCGGTTTCGTCATACAAGTATTGCCGCCAGCCGCGTACAACCTTTACAGGTTCGCGATAGCCAATACTCAAATTTCGCCCGATGCGTTCGCGCCGCACGGCCAACGTTTCGGCTTTGCTCGGCGCTTCGGGCGGAAATCGGTCGGCGGGAATGCCCAGGATCAAATTCGGATCGGGCGAGAACTCGCGCCAGATTTCGCGTTCACTCGCGCGGCAAACGCCCGGAAAGTCGCAACCCAGATCGAGCAAATCCGTGATGATTTGAAAATGCAGGTGTGGCGTCCAGCCGCCGTTGATAGGGGGCACGCCCACCGAACCCAGCAACTGACCCGCCGCGAACTTTTGTCCGATGCGCAAACCATCAATCGAACCTTCGCTCAAATGGCCGTAGAGCGTGAAAAACTCCTGCCCGTCCGCCGCCGTGTGTTTCAGGATGATGACCGGCCCGTAATCGAGCGGCGCGGCGTTGTTGTTAAAAGCATGAACTTCGCCGGCCAGCGGCGCATAAACCGCCGAATCAGCTTCGACGAACAAATCCATTCCCAAATGTACCGTGCGGCGTTCGGCATTGACCGAATCGGCGTCAAACAGCGGCGTGACGTAAAGCATTCGCGCTTCGTCGTAACGCCCCACGCCGACTTTGACATTGGCGGCGTTCATCAATCCAAACAGCCGCTCGGTCAATTTCGCCTCGGTGTTTTCCGTCGGATCGCCGCCCAGCAGTGGGCTGCCGACGCTGAGGTCGAAAACCAATACCGGCTCGGCTCTTAAATCAAAATCAAGCACCGACGCTGCCGTCGTCGTCACGTTCGTGGTTCCACTGCTAGGCGGTCGGGCTTGCCCGCCACGGCCCCCGCCCAAAGGCAGAACCACGAACGTTTTTTTCAAGCCGCAAGCCTGACGGAAGGCAACTTCAGCAAAGCGCGGATGAATTTTGGCCAGACGCGGCAAGGTGTTGCGAATCGGTTGCTGACTGATGGAAAGGTATTCGTCGTCATGTCGCTGTTGCTGTTGATGCGCCGCCAGACAAACGCTGACGCATAAGCGCAGCCTGACCAATCCGAACAGCGCCGCGAGTTCAACCTCGGTCAAAGGGTTTTGCGAGTGATAGCCGGCAACGATTTGCGAGGCGACGGCCAGCGGATCGGCTTTGTCCAGAACGGCATAAGCAATTACCACCGCCAGTTCGTTGATCGTCCGACTAAAGACCATATCGCCGAAATCCACCAAGCCTGTGACGTGTTGATTGCGCGAATACAAATCCGCGCCGCCGCCGACCAGCACGTTGTAATCGTTGGCGTCGTTGTGAATCGCGCTGCGGCGCAATTGCGGCAGCAACGACGCGGTGCGCTGTTCAAAATCGTCGGCCAGCGTGTTGACCAGTTGCCGCAATTCGGCGTCGGCAATCAACGATTCGTATTTACGGACTTCGCGCAAGCCGTTGGCCAAATCCCAATGAAAGTCGCGGTGAATGGCCGGATGATCGAAATCGGCCAGCGCACGATCAAGTTTGCCCAAACAAGCGCCGAGTTCTCGCAGCAATTCCGGCGAATGTCGCCGCACCGTGCCCAGCGGAACACCGTCCAGACAGGTAATCATCCAGGCCAGATGTTTCGCGCCTGTTGGCGATTCAAGTTCCGTGATCGTTTGTCCGTCCATTGCGGCAACGACTCGCGGACAGATCGAAACCTGACCGGCGACTTGTTGCATCGCTTGTTGCTGCGCTTCCAGCAAGGCGCGGTCTTCGGTGGCATTGGCGATTTTGAAAACAAAGCGTTCGCCCGTGTCGGCAACGAGCAAAAAGTTCTGGTCGCGTTCGCTGGGCAAGGCCGAGACCATAACGGCCAGTCCGTAAACTCGCCGGACGAATTCAATAATGGTTTCCGGCGTGAAAGTCGGAGCGTGTTGTAACAAAGACATATATCGTGAAGGAACATAAATGTGGGACAGGCTTTAGCCTGTCCACAATTGGAACAGACTAAAGTCCGTTCCACCATTGCCATTTACCGGCGAGCGACCGGCGCGCTGAAAGAAACCAGCGGCAGTTTCCAATCCTTGATCGGCGTGTTGCGCAGGTTCAGATTGGAAGTCAGGTAATACAACCGCCGCGTTCCGTCGCCGTTGGGCGCTTGTTCAAAGCGTTGCATCAGGTAATACGGCGGAATCGCTTGATAGTAGAGCGTGGCTTTGACCGTCAATTTCGACGGATCAACGCCGCGCAATTCGCTGACGGGAATTCGATAAGGGACGACGCTCGTGCCGCTGCCGTTCAGGTAATTCGGGTCTTTGGCGGCGTCGCCTTTGGGAAAGGTGATTTCCAGATACCTGCCGGTCAGCGACGGCGTAGGCCCTTTGGGCGACCAGCCTTTGGGCAGCAGGCGGTTGTCTTTGAACTCTTCGTCAATGCGCAAAAAGCTGGTGGTGAATTTGCCGTTGGCGTCTTTGACCAGTTCCTCAAAAATTTGCACCTGATCCGAACGCGTGATGCGGCGGCCTTCGGCGTCGTAATAATGCGGTTGGGATTTGCCGCCGTTCGCGGTGTTGGTTCCGACGTATTCCGAATCCAGAATCCGTCCGTCTTTGTCCACGATGAAACCTTGTTCGTTGGTGCGGCCTGAAGACCAAACAATCGCGTTGTTCGCGTCCGTCACCAACAGTTCGACGAAAGCGCGACGGAAACCAACGCCGCTTGGGAAACGGTGGCCGGTTTTGTTGGCGATGTTCACGTTGACGACAAGTTCGCGGTTGACGATGCCAGGCGACGCGAAGCTGATCGTCGCCGTATCGTTTTCCGCCTGCTGAACGAAGTTGGCGATGGCGTTGTCCAAATCGTTGTTGAGCGTACTCATGTAATCGTTCTGGCGGACGCCCAAAATTTCGTTGGAATAGTTCGGCGGCGTGCTGCTGTCGGGAGCCATGAACTGTTTGAACATTTCCAGCAAAAAGACATTCAGCCCCTGCATTTGATGACGGGCGAAACTTTCTTCGCCTTTGGCCGCGACGCCGGTGCGGTAGCGGACGAACACGTCTTTTTCCGCCGCGCGGTTTTCAGACATCGGGTACGACTGATCTTGAATGTCCGCGATGACGGAGTTGATTTGCGGAACGTTGACGTTGTTTTTGCGATTGGCGTAACTGCCCGCCATGTGGCAATCCTGGCAGGATTTGGCATTCGCGCCGGGACTGTATTCAGTTTGAAACTGGCTGTTGAGCCATTCCAGATAGGTGGATTGTTCCAGGTGCATCTGCCCCGGTTTGCCGTCCATCACCGGCAGATCAATGGTGTGGCAACTGCCGCACATTCGCGAATCCTTGATGTAATCGTCGTGTTTCGGCGTCACGCCCAGCGACTGTTTCATCGGGTATTGCGTGATGCGGTCGTCCTTGAACGGGCCGTAAAGTTCGTCCGGCGCGCCGATTTTGAATTGGCCGGTGATGGAGTTTTTCAGGAAGTATTGCAGCGAGTCTTCGCCCGGCGGGGTTTTGTCGCGGGCGATGTGATGACAGGCGGCGCAACTGACGCCGTCGCGCGCTAGTGCGCCGTATTTGAAATTCGGATCGTTGAGGTTTGTGTTGTAAACGAAATCCAGTTTGAAGTCAGGCTCTTTCGGATTGCCGCTGCCTGAATTGCCGAGGTAGTTGTGATCCAGATTCAACTGCCGTTTGCCCATCACGCCGTGACAGCTCAGGCAAAGATTGACGACCTGCTCGACTTCTTTCTCGGTTTTCTCGCGGCGCAGATACGCGATTTCGCTGTCGAGTTGGGCATAAAAAATCGGATCGCGCCCGGCCAAACCCATCGGCGACCAGCGCCATTCGCCGTAAGGCGAGACGTTGACGGGATTCTTCGACTTGCCTTCCAGAATCATGTAGAACTTCTTGCCGTACCAGGCATTGCCGCTGTGACACCATTGGCAATTGTCCGAAGTCAGAAACATCTCAGCGCCTTTCGCGCCGGCCCAGACGTGGTCATAAGTTTCGGCGGGCATGATGCGAACGGCGTTTTCAGCCACGCGCGGCGCGGTTCCCAGCAGCTTGTAAAACTGCGCGTCGGCCAATTTCGTCAACGGCAATCGCGCTGTGCGGTAATGTTTGGTGTGGCTGGGATCGTCCGGCTGCGGCATTTGAGCGGCGGCAACGCCCGTGGCCGATGGCCGCCAGGTGTCGTCCACGAAATAAGTGATGGGATTGCCGCGAAAACCTTTGATGTTGTTCAGCGTGGCAAAGGTCATTTCCTTTTCCGCCGAAGCGTGACAGTGAATGCAGGCCAGCGAAAAGCCTTCGTTGAGCACGGCGAACGGCGGTTGATAACTGTCGCTGGGTTTCGGCATCGGCGGATTGCTCGTCCACAGCCCGCCCCAGTACCAGCCGTCTTTGGAACCTTTCGAGTCCTTAATCATCACCGTCCAGCTCGCGGGTTTGAGCGTTTGCCCTTCCCAACGCGCCGCCGGAGCATCGTACATTTCCTTGACGATCATCGCGCCGTCCGGGATGTTGCCGAGCCGTCCGCCGACCAGCCATTCCATCACCGCCGGCGAATAATAAATCTTCACCGACGGATGCACACCGTAAGACACGCTGTCAATCCAGGGCCCCGTGTCGCGCACACGCTTGTCCTCGCACCATTTCAACTTGGCGTATTCCTGGCTCTCCAGAAAGGCCAGCAACTTGTCGTGAAACTCATCCGGGGAAAGCGAAGTCGGCGGCGGCAGCGGATTTTCTTTTGCGTCGGGACATTGGCAAACCTTTTCATCGTCTTGAATCGCGGCGGAAACAGCCTGCACACCGAGAAACCTGTAACCGAACAGATAAACCGCTCCGACTAGAAAACCCGCGAAGACAGCGACTTTGAGCCATTTTTGCATACTTTTTTCTCCTGAAAAGTTTCGAGACGGGTTGTTTGGATGCTTGCGAAGTTTCAGGTAAGACGGAAAGAAGATGGAGGAAATAGCACAACGCTCTCGATTTAGGAATCAACGCAGCGGCCAAATTTTCAGGCAGGATTATCGCTGCTCCGTTTTCCACGAAGTCAGCACGTATTCGTGATCGAGTTCGCCCCAATCGTAACGCAGCAGAATGCGGTCTTCGCCCGCCACCCACAGATGCGCCGTGGGGACTTCGAGCGTGTCGGAATCAATCGTGAAGTGCGTGGCTTTGAACGTTCCGGCGGGAACGGTGACTTCTTCGTCGCCGAGCAGCGTGATGCGGCAGGTTTCCAGACGTCCGAGCGGGCCGTCTGTGCCGTTCCAGCGCGTCGAAGTGTTGTACATCGTCCGCGACTGTTCGCCACCTTGCGCGCGGTCGTAATTGAAAATCGCCCAGCCGTCTAACATCACGGCGTGCGTGACTAAGGAAAACGGCTCGTTCGGAATTTTCAGTGTTTGTTCGGCGTGGCCGAATTCCGGTCCGTCGGCGACTCCCAACAATCTGCCGCCATCCACGCGAAAGTAGCCCGCGCCGATCAATCGCGCGTCCACCTGCAAGCGGACGAAAGCGTCCATCGGACGGCCTTCTTTGTTGCGGGTGAAAACCACGTCGCGCACGAAGCGGGAATCGTCCGTCATGGCCAGACAACGCATGGTCGTCGAACCGTCACGATTGCGCGTCAAGGACCAGTCTTCGCGCCCACGTTCCTGGCCGGTGGATTTGCGGCGATAAGACAGCCGCCCGTATTGATACTTCAATTCCAGCATTTGTCGGAGATAGACAGGATAGACAGGATAAACAGGATTTCAGGCAGGATTTACAGGATCATTATTCCGTCCCTGTAAATCCCGTTCCCTAATCCTGTAAATCCAGTCTATGGTTTCAATTCTTGTTACCGGCGTCCGCCAAGCAGTCCGCCGAGCATTCCTACAACATCATCCACCGCCGAACCGTCGTGATTGCGGTCAAGCAAGCCGCCCAGCATTCCCATCAAATCGCCGCCGCCGCCCATTTGCTGTGCCGCGCCGCCTAGCAATCCGCCGAGGTCTGAAGTGCCGACTTCGCCTTGTTGCCTCGAACGTCCAATCGCACCCATCACAATCGGGGCCAGAATGGCCAGCAGCGGGCCGACCTTGCTCATATCCAAACCGCTCGATTGGCTGACGGCCTGTTCCACGCCGCCCTGCGACCCGCCGAAGATGTGACCCAAAATGCCCGCGCCATTGGTCGCATTGCCACCCAGATTTCCGGCGATCAAACCGCCGATGTCGTCCAATACGCTGCCGTCGTGGTCGCGGTCAATTGCGCCCATCAAGCCGGACGCGCCGCCTTCGGTCGAACTGTTGTTAGCCAGCCCGCCCAGCAGTATCGGCAAAGCGGATTGGATGGCGCTGTTGGTTGTGCCTTCATCCGCGCCGATTGCCTGACTGATCTGGCCGACGGTGTTGCCGCCAAGCGCGTCGTTGAGTATCCCGGTTAAATTCATGGTCGTCCTCCTGAACCCTGGCCGCACAAACTCTTGTCGGTGCAGTCCGAAAACAGCGCGGATTGGATACCCGCGCCGATGATTGTTTTGATTGATTGTGGGGATGAGCGAGTCTTTGCTTTCGCAAACGCGGCCACTATAATCCGCGCGCATTTACCTGTAAAACGATTCCTGATTCCAACAAACAACCGACATTGACCAATACCGAAATGCCGCAACCCGCGCCGTTTTCCATCCGGGAACCGCTCCGGCAACGCCTGTTTCCAAATCACGAATGGGCGCTGTTGATTGTACTGATTGTCGAAACACTGCTGTTCAGCGTCGTCGGTGAAAACTTCTTTTCGCGCGCCAACGGCTTTGAACTCATCCGCCTCGGCGTAGAAATCGGCCTGCTGGCATTGGCGTTGACGCCTGTCGTCATCACCGGCGGCATTGATCTGTCTGTTGGTTCAATGATGGGCTTGTCGGCCATCGCCTGCGGCTGGATGTGGAAATCGGCGGGCTTGCCAATTTGGACAAGCGCGACGCTGACGCTGCTGATCGGCTTGGCGGGCGGCGGACTCAACGCCTTGCTGATTGCACGCTTCAAGCTGCCGCCGTTGATCGTCACGCTCGGCACGTTTTCGCTCTTTCGCGGATTGGCTGAAGGCATCACAGGCGGCGTGGCCAATTACAGCGGCTTTCCGCCCTCGTTTTTGTTCCTGGGGCAAGGTTACTGGCTGGGCGTGCTGCCGCCGCAAACCTTGATCCTGCTCGCCGCCGCCGCCTTTTACTTTTTACTGATGCACCGAACGACGATTGGCCGCAGCCTTTACGCGATAGGCTTTTCGGCGGAAGGCGCACGCTTTGCCGGGATCCCCGTCGCATGGCGCATCGCTTTGGTTTACGTACTGTCGGGCCTGGCCGCGAGTCTGGCGGCGGTGATTTACGTTGCGCATCTGGGTCAGGCAAAATCCGACGCCGGCACTGGTTATGAACTGATTGCCGTCACGGCGGTGGTGCTGGGCGGGACTTCGATTTTCGGAGGACGCGGCACGGTTTGGGGAACGCTGCTGGGCTTGTTCGCCATAGTCATTTTGCAAAACGGTTTGCGGCTGGCGGCCTTGCCCACGGAACTGGCAGGCATTCTGACCGGCGCGCTGCTTATCGCCACCATCTGC
>CAZRXE010000846.1:0-2302 GCA_964603695.1 uncultured Heliomicrobium sp. | reverse complement strand
TGAAACGACCAGTCCTTGTGTTCCGAGTTTTCGTTGCTCCACTTTGAACTCCAAAAAGAAAAGCCACAGAGATCACGGAGTTCACAGAGGTTTGATTGCCTCTGCGTTCTCTGTGGTCTTTGTGGCGTGTCTCAAATTTTGATGACGATTTTGCCGAAATGGCCGCCGCTTTCCATCAATTGCAGCGCCTGTTTAGCTTCTTCAAATGGGAAGACTTGATCCACGACCGGCTTCATTTTGTGCAGCGAAATGGCGCGGTTCATGGCTTCGAACATTTCGCGGTGGCCGACAAAGATGCCTTGCAAGCGAATGCTTTTCATCAAAACCAACACCGGATTGATGCCCGCGCCGGCGGACAACGCACCGATGACTGAAATCATTCCGCCGATGCGAACGGCTTTCAGCGAACGTTCAATCGTGCCCGCGCCGCCGACTTCGACAATGTGGTCGAGTCCAGCGCCGCCGTTCAACTCTTTGGCGGCTTTGTCCCAATCGGGTGTGGTTTTGTAATTAACGCCCTCGGTCACGCCCAGCGAAGAGAGCCTCGCCAGCTTTTCATCGCTGCTGGAAGTGGCGATGACACGTGCGCCGTGCATTCGAGCAAATTGCGCCGCGAAGATGGAAACGCCGCCCGTACCTTGCACCAACACGGTATCGCCGGCTTTGGTTTGGCCTTTGTCCACCACCGCGTGCCAGGCCGTCAGCCCTGCGCAGGGCAGCGTCGCGCCTTCCTCGTAACTGAGATGTTCCGGCAAATGAATGACGCCGGTTTCTTCCTGAAGCACGTATTCGGCCAGCATGCCGGGCGCATCGCCGGCGCCTTTGGCCGTGCGGGCCTTGGCTTCGTTGGGTTCGCCGCCCGTCCAGTTTTGAAAAAAGGTTCCCGCCACACGGTCGCCCGGCTTGAAGCTTTTGACTTCGCTGCCGACAGCGACGATTTCGCCCGCGCCGTCGGAAAACGGAGTCATAGGCAATTTCAATCGCGGGTTGTACTGCCCTTTGACCACCATCAAATCGCGGAAGTTCAGCGAGACGGCCCGCACTTTAACGACCACTTGTCGCGGGCCGGCTTGCGGCTCCGCCTTTTCCACCAGCGTCAAGCCGTCAATGCCCAGTTGCTGAAGCTCGTAAGCTTTCATCGAAGTCTCCTTGCAAATCGTTTATGGGTTTGAAATTTACGGTTGGATTAAGACGGCAAAGACTATGTGAGTTTGGTGGGCAATGCAAAAACCTGTGAACCCGGCATCGGTTTCCGCGCAAATCATACAGTCGGAACACGCTTGGAGTGCGGTGACTGGACGCCGCTTTGGTCGTCAACCTTCCGGGCGGACATCTTCAATCTTGTGCCTGTTCCAACTGTCGCCGGTTTTCGATGGCCATAACAGACTCCAACTTATCACCCGCCTTCGTCGCGTAGCGACGGTTTGAGCGTAGGCCGGCGTTTTAACGCCGGTCGAGCAGACACGGTGCCCACCAGTCGCGTAGCGACGATTGAGTC
The DNA here is from genome assembly GCA_964603695.1 of uncultured Heliomicrobium sp. Taxonomy (GTDB): domain Bacteria; phylum Acidobacteriota; class Blastocatellia; order RBC074; family RBC074; genus RBC074. Next base: position 804 of record CAZRXE010000846.1, on the reverse strand, counting down.
AATTCGGAAACCACATCAACCGTCGCTACGCGACTGGAACGCTCGCCTGACCCCGTTACCGGCGTTAAAACGCCGGCCTAAATTCAAACTGTCGCGACGCGACAAAGAATCCATCAGTGACCCATCTTGCGCCGGAGTGTTCCAGCCTCGCGCAAAACTGACGCGGCGCTTGACCAATTCACCCGCGACGGCGCAGTACGCGGCGTAATAAGAGCGATTGATACTGCCGCGCCAAAAACCTTCACGCGCCGGACTTCTCGCCGCCTGCAATGATTCCCGACTCAGTTCCGCCCAGGTGACGCCCCTTTGTCTCAATCAAAACAACCCGCTCAATATTTGTTACTTCGCCCTACGTCGTTCACGGCAGCCCAGTCAAATCCGCGACAAAGACGCCGCCGCCGGATGTTCCCGCAAACAGCTTTGTCCCGCCGCCGACAAAAGAACGAACTCTGAGATTAGTCAGTCCACTGTTAATTGCTGTCCAGCTTGCCCCATTGTCGGTCGAGCGGAATACGCCGCTGCCGGAAGTGCTGGCAAACAAGCTTGTTCCGTTGACCGTCAGGGCATAGACATAAGTGTCAGCCAGCCCGTTGTTGACCTCCGTCCAGCTTGCCCCGTTGTCAGTCGAGAGGAAGACGCCGCCGCCATACGTCCCGGCAAACAGGCTCGTTCCATTCACCGTCAGGGTAAAGACAAAAAGATTAGCCAATCTGTTATTGACCGCCATCCAGCTTGCCCCGTTGTCGGTCGAGCGGAACACGCCGTCAGATGTCCCAGCAAACAGGCTCGTTCCGCTCACCGTCA
>CAZRXE010000845.1:0-4005 GCA_964603695.1 uncultured Heliomicrobium sp. | reverse complement strand
CGTGGCATAGCTTTTGGCTCTGGAAGATGGACATTCTTTGTCATTGGCAAGACAGGAGAACCGATGCAAACCTTTTTCCAAGACCTGCGTTACGGCGTACGAATGCTGCTGAAAGACAGAGGCTTTACGCTGATTGCCGTGCTGACGTTAGCGTTGGGCATTGGCGCGAACACATCGATTTTCAGTGTGGTCAATGCGGTGTTGTTGCGCCCGTTGCCTTACGCCGAACCGGAACGGCTGGTGGCCATCGGCGGAACGGATGCGCGCAAACCCGGCGTGAAAGATACCAGTTCCTACCCGGACTTTTTCGACTGGCGCACGCGCAATCAATCGTTTGAAGCCATTGCCGCCTACCATCAAACAACCTTGACGCTGACCGGAGCCGACGCGCCGGCACATTTGAGCGGGCAGGTGGTGACGGCGGAGCTGTTCGATGTGCTGAAAACTCAGCCTCTGCTGGGGCGCAATTTCACGCGGGCGGACGAAAAACTCGGCGGTGCGGGCGTGGCGCGGGCGGCAATCATCAGTCACGCCTTCTGGCAAAAACGCTTCGGCGCTGATCCGAAAGTGATTGGTCGCGCGCTGACGCTCAACCAGAAACAATTCCAGATTATCGGCGTCGCAAAAGCCGGCTTTCAGTTTCCGATTCAAGCCGACCCGGTCGAAATTTGGGTGACACCCGCAGAAGACGCGGAAAGTCTGGGTGGCAAACAACCCGTCACCGAACGGCGTGGCTATCGTTTGCTGGAATCCGTCGGACGTTTGAAACCCGGCGTGACGATTGCCGCCGCTCAAGCGGAAATGAAGCTGCTGGCAGCCAACCTGGAAAAAGATTATCCCGACAATAATACCAATCAGAGCGCCATAGTCTTGCCGTTTCATCGCGACTTGGTGGCGGATTCGCGCGAACCACTGTTGATTTTGCTGACGGCGGTGAGTTGCGTGTTGCTGATTGCCTGCGCCAACGTCGCCAACCTAATGCTGGCGCGGGCGGCGGCGCGGCACAAGGAAATCGCCGTGCGCACCGCGCTGGGCGCTGGGCGCGGACGCATCATCCGGCAATTGCTGACCGAAAGCCTATTGCTCAGTCTGGGCGGCGGCCTGCTGGGTTTGATGCTGGCGTGGTGGGGTGTCGAAGCCTTGCTGCGTTTCGTTCCCGAAGGTTTGCCGCGTCTGTCTGAAATCGCGCTCGACCGTTGGACACTGGGTTTCACATTCATGGTTTCACTACTGACGGGCGTGGTCTTCGGTCTTGCGCCCGCGCTGCAAGCTTCCAAAGTTGACCTGACCGAAGCTATGAAAGACGGCGTGCGCGGCTCTTCAACAAGTTCAGCCAAAGCACGCTTACGCGGCGCGTTGATCGTCGCCGAAGTGGCGATTGCCCTGACGCTGCTGATCGGCGCGGGTTTGTTAATGCAAACCTTTTTGAAATTGCAGCGCGTGGATTTGGGATTCGACATACACAACGTGCTGACGGCGACCGTCGAGCTGCCGGAAACGCAGTACTCCACGCCGGAACAGAAAATCAATTTTTACAGGCAATTGCAGCAGCGCGTACAGGCCTTGCCGGGCGTCACTCAAGCGAGCGCCATTTTGCCGCTGCCCATCAGCAACACGAACGTCGGCGGCGGGTTCCAAATCGAAGGCCGGAAAGCGGCGGCGGGCGAAGAGCCGCACGTGGATTATCGCTGGGTAGGATTGGATTACTTCCGCACAATGAAAATCTCTATGCCGGCCGGGCGCGATTTCACCCCGCAGGATTCGCTGAAATCCGCGCCTGTCGTCATCGTCAATCAATCGTTGGCCCAAACCTACTTTCCGAACGAAGACCCGATTGGAAAACGGCTGGAACTTCCCTTCGGCGATGGGATGAAAGTTCAAATCGTCGGCGTCGTCCAAAACGTCAAACACCGGACGGAACTCAATCGCGAATACAGCCCGGAACTTTACATACCTTACGCGCAGTTTCCGTTTCTGGGACAGATGAGTCTGGTGGTACGCACACAAACCGATCCCGGCAGTCTGGCCAAAGCCGTCCAAAACGAAGTGGCCGCCCTGGACGCGGAAATCGTGCTGAACAACGTCAAGACAATGGAGCAATACCTGGGCGCGGCGGTTTCGCAACCGCGCTTCAGCGCCATGCTGTTCGGCGTGTTCGCGGCGGTAGCGCTGTTACTCGCCGGCCTGGGCTTGTACAGCGTGATGGCTTACCTGGTGACGCAGCGCACGCATGAAATCGGAATCCGGCTGGCGCTGGGCGCGCAAACCGGCAACGTGCTGCGGTTGATACTGAAACACGGAATGACGCTGGCGATGGTTGGCGTGGTTCTTGGGTTAGGCGCGTCCTTTGCGCTGACGCGCTGGCTGGAATCTCTATTGTTCGGCGTGCGTCCGACCGATCCGCTGACCTTCGGCGTGATTGCCGCCGTCTTGCTGGGCGTTGCGTTGCTCGCCTGCTGGATTCCAGCGCGGCGCGCGACGCGGGTGGATCCGATGATTGCGCTGCGGTGCGAATAGCGCAGTCAGATCGCGGGCGTTATGACGCTATGTCGGTGGGCTGATAAACGAGCAAGCCGCTGATCCGTGCAAAGTCATGATCGTGCGTTGCTAATTTTTGCAACTTCAGTTCGTGCATGGCCGCAACGAGTAACGAGTCGTTGGTGAGCAGGCCGTATTGCAAACGAATGTTCGCACTGGTTTCGAGCGTGGCGAGAGTCAACGGGACGACTTCGATTTTCATCGCTTCGATATGCGCTACGCACTGATTCGGCGTTTGCAACTGTCGCACAATGTCCGGGCGTTCGCGCAGCTTTTTGACGACCTGTGATGACGTGACCAACCCACGCGCGACAGCTTCGGCAGTCATCAGGCGATGCATCACTTCCGCCACGACGAAACTGGCGGTGAAACCCTGCAAAGCTCCCTGATGACAGCGACTGAACAATTGGCGGCAATCGGCGGACTGACCGAGGAAGTGGTAGACAAATACGTTGGCGTCGAGAAAGACCTGCTCGCCCGCCTGCAAATCGTCAAACGTCATATTCGAGTTCCTTGCTCTCGGCGATTTCGCGGGCGAGCGTCGGTGGGAGTTGAATCAAACCGAAGGTGCTGTTGACAGGATCGTTGCCTTGCCCAGCGTCTGATTCCGCGTCCGGCAAAATGAGAATGGCGCGTTCCTGCAGAATGACACGGGCTTTGTGCATGATCTGCGCCGCCCGCAAAGTCGCTTCGTCCAACGCTAAAGTTCCGTTGACGATCTCCAAGGAAAGTGTCTGGCTCATAAGAATTCGTGCTTTCGTTTACCTGTAGTTCCGAACCGGTTCCATTGTACCGAATGGGGCGATGACAGAGAAGGACACGCTGAACTCATCACAGGAGAAAATTATGCAACCCCTCTTCCAAGACCTGCGCCACGGCGCGCGAATGTTGATGAAACAGCCCGGCTTCACCTTGATTGCCGTGTTGACGCTGGCGTTGGGCATTGGCGCGAACACGGCGATTTTCAGCGTGGTTTACGGCGTGTTGCTCAAACCGCTGCCGTACAAAGACGCCGAGCGAATTTTCGTCGCCGGCGTTTCGCCGCCGGACTTCCAAGACGTGAAGGCGTCGAGCCAAAGCTTCGACCAAATGGGGATGTGGGCGTCGAACCTGTACAACGTGACGGCGGACGGTGAAACCAAACAGGTGCGCGGCGCGATTGTTACGCCGGAGCTATTGCCGATGCTGTCGCAGCCGGCGCTGGGCAGGCTCTGGCGCGCGGACGAAGACACGCAGCCGCTGGCCGTCATCAGCCACGATTTCTGGCAAACCCAGTTCGGCGGCCAGACGAATGTCATAGGCAAAACTCTGCGCCTATACGGCAAACCGCACACCATCGTCGGCGTCATGCCGCCGGACTTCGAATATCCCAGCCGCGACTTCAAAATCTGGAACACACTCGGCGCAGCGATGAGCGAGGCTCCCGGGCAGATGGAAAATCGCCAATTCCGCATCTTTCGCGCGGTG
>CAZRXE010000844.1:0-3497 GCA_964603695.1 uncultured Heliomicrobium sp. | reverse complement strand
GATGCCGCCGATGCCGGAAGCGATGATGATGGCGTACATCATCCAACCCACCGTTATCAAGCCGTACAGCAAAAACGCTATCGAACCGACCACAAATCCGAAGATCAATGCACGCCGTTCTCCCAGACGTTTGACCAGCGGCCCGGTCAGCGCGCCTTGCACCACGGCAAAGCTGAGGCCGACCACTGCCAGCGATAAACCGATGTCTTGCTCCGACCAGTTGAAGCGGTAAGTGGTGTAAAGCGCCCAGGTTCCCGGCAGCGCGTCGTGCGCCAGGCGTTCCAGCGCCAGCGTTGCCGTCAAACCCAGCACGATAGGAAAACGTTTCAGCAGGCCGAGTGAGGCCAGCGGATTCACGCGCCGCCAATTGAATGAACGGCGATTTTCTTTCGGATGCGATTCGGGCAGCACGAATACGCCGTAGAGCGCATTGAGCAGATTCAACGCGGCGGCGACGATGAACGGCATCCGCAAACCGTATTGACTGAGCAATCCGCCCAGCGCCGGGCCAAGCACGAAACCCACGCCAAAGCACATGCCGAGCAGGCCGAAGTTTTTGGCGCGGTCTTCGGGCGGGCTGACATCGGCGATATAGGCGTTGGCCGCCGAAATGTTCGCGCCCGTGATACCTGAAATCACGCGCCCCAGAAACAGCCATTTCCAGGTCGGCGCGAAGGCCATCATCAGATAATCGAATCCCGCGCCGAACAGCGAAGCCAGGATGATGGGACGGCGACCGTAAGCGTCGCTCAGATTGCCCAGGATCGGCGAAAAGAAAAACTGCATTGTCGCGTAAGCCGCGATGAAGACGCCGAAGATGAACGAGCCTTCGCTCAGGTCGCCGCCGTAAAGCGTCGTCACCAGTTTCGGCAAGACGGGAATCACCAGTCCGATGCCGATCATATCCAGCAGAAGGGTGATGATGATGAAAGGCATCGCGGCTTTTTGATTGGGCATGGAGTTCTCCAAACAAGGATCAGGTTTCGGATGCCGTCGGGCTGTTGAAAAAGGCCGCCGCGCGTTCGGCGATTTCTTCGGGCGTGAGGTCTTCGACGTGCGTGGCAATCCACCAGGTGACGCCGAAAGGATCGCGCACGCCGCCTTCGCGGTTGCCGTAAAACTTGTCCGTGACGGGCATGATTTCCGTTGCGCCGGCGGCGACAGCTTGGGCGGCCAGCGCGGGGGCGTCTTCGACGTACAGGTACAAGCTGACCAGCGGCAAGGCTTCTTCTTTCAGCGAGATTTCCGGGTGCTGGCCAATCATCAACAGCGAAGTGCCGATGCGGATTTCGGCGTTCAGAAACCGGCCGTCCGGCGACGAATCGCAGTTGACGACACTGGCATTGAACGCTTGTTTATAAAATTCGATGGCGCGCGCGCCGTCGTTGACGATCAGGTAAGGCGTGGCGGTGTGGAAACCCGCCGGGATGTAACTTGCTGCTTTGGACATATCGTTCTCCTTTGCGAAATTGGGTTGAGCTTTCGCCGCGCAGTCTGGCGGAAGAGAACCGGATTCATATTGTAGAAATTTGACCTCAGTCCGGCAGCGGAACGTGGTTGTCGTGTTCGCTGCGCAGCGCCAACCAGGCGGTCGGCGTGAAGCCGGAGAAGTTTTGAAAGTCGTGGATGAAATGCGCTTGATCGAAATATCCGCACCAGGCCGCCACCGCCGCCCAATTCACTTCGGCTTGTCTGTTCACTTGTCGCCCCACTTGTCGCAACACTTCCTGAAAACGTTGAACGCGGCAATACAGTTTGGGCGTCAAGCCGACCTGTTCGCCGAAGACTTGAATAAACCGGCGCGCGCTCAGTCCGATTTGATCGGTTACGTCGGCGATGCTGCGCGCGTGCGGTACGCAGTGAAATTCATTGAGCGCGAAGGAAACCGCCGGATGCCGCGTCAAGGGTTTGGCCAATCGAGTCAGCAGAAATTGTTCCAGCAAGCGCAGCCGTGTTTCAGGCGCGGCGATGGAAAGCAATCGCTCGCGCAATTCGTAGGCCGCCGCGCCCCACAAATCTTCCAGCGAAGCGTGCAGATTGTGCAGTTCGTTGGCGGGAAGTTTGAAAAACGGAAAGGCTCCGCCCGGTTTGAAATGCACGCCGATGATGGTTTCTTCCTGCGAAGTGTCAATCACGAAGTATTCCGAATGCGGCCCGCAAACCACGCCGCCGCGAAAACTTTGCGGCGCGGAATTGTCGCCGCTGAAGGTTTCAATCCGATCTTCGCGCAGATTGATGACCAGTTCAGTTGTGCCCGTGGGCAGCAAACGCTCTTTGGCGTGCGGCAGCGTGTAGCCGTCGTAATACCAAAACAAGGCCACGAACTCCGACAGCGGCGGGGACGGAATGTGAACGTGATGGATCATAACGCTTCGGCGGATTCCGGCGATTGAAAGCTGACGTGGCTGTATACCTCCGACAATTTCAACCGGCAATTGATCGAGGCAATGTGCAGTTCGCCTTCCAAACCTCTGACTTCGGTGACGGGCCATTGGCCATCCGGCCGGCGCTGGAAGTGTTCGATCAGCGGCTGGATTTGCGAAATCAAAACGTAATCCGTCAGCGATTCATTGTGGGTGCGAAAGCGGCGGAACTTTTCGCCGCGATCAAACGATTCGGTTGAATAAGACAGGACTTCAAAAATGACTTTGGGATTGACCAGAACGTCGCCGACTTCATCGTGAAACTGCGGTTCGCCGCAAACCACGGTCAAGTCGGCGTAAGAAAACATCCCTTTCAGAGATTTCACCGACAGGCGTTCGCCGCTGCGGATCTTCATGTTCGGCGAAAAGACTCGACACGGCGTTCCTCTAAGCTGAGAACCGACTTCGACAATCAAATCAGCATTGACCGAACTGTGCTGCGGGCTTTCGCCTGCCATCGCGAAAATCTCGCCGTCAATGAAGCAGTGACGTTCCTCCGCCCGCCGCTCGAAATCCAGGTATTCGGCGACGGTGTAAAGCTTCCGTTGAAGTTGCGATTGCGGCGTAGCCATTGTCTTGCCTCCTAGCTTTTGGTTCCGCGTTTGAACCATTCGACGAACTTTTGAATTCCCGCTTCAATCGGCGTCGCCGGTTTGTAACCAAGCAATTCCCGCGCTTTGCCGATGTCTGCGAGCGTGCGCGGCATATCGCCCGCTTGCGCCGGTTGGCGGTCAATAATCGCTTTTTGGCCGAGCGCGGCTTCCAGCAATTCGATCAGCCGGTTGACGGTAATGGTTTGCGATTCGCCGAGGTTGATGATCTCGAACGGCGTGGCGTGGTAATCCACGGCGGCCAGCACGCCTTGCAGAATGTCGTCAATGTAGGTGAAGTCGCGTTCGGCCAGCCCGTCGCCGTAAACCGGAATCGGGCGGTTGGCGGCAATCAATCGCGCGAATTTGTGAATGGCCAGATCAGGCCGCTGCCTTGCGCCGTAGACCGTGAAAAAGCGCAGGCAGGTGATGTTCATTTTGTGCAGGTGACTGAACGTATGCGCCAGCAATTCGCCGCCGGCTT
>CAZRXE010000843.1:0-1703 GCA_964603695.1 uncultured Heliomicrobium sp. | reverse complement strand
TCGGTGTCTACGCCGTCCGAGAACAGCACGATAGCTTTTCGACCCGGCACGGCGCTCAACTTATTCGTCATCACGAAATTCACGGCTTCATAGAGTTTTGTCCCCGTCCCGGTTTTGGTTTTGGCGATGGCTTGTTGCAGCGTCTTGCGGTCGGTGGTGAATTCGCATTGCACGCGCGTTTTGTCGTCGAACGAGACGATCATCACGCGATCTGTCGGGCGGAGTTGTTCGATAAAGGCGGTGGCGGCGCGTTGGATGTCTTCGATTTTGAATTTGGTAGAGCGCGAGGTGTCAATCATCAGCACGATGCTGATTGGCACTTCGACGGCGGCGAAATTGGTGATTTCCTGCTGCGAGTTTTCTTCGTACAGGCGGAAATCTTTTTGCGTCAGATGCAGCAGGTATTGTCCGGTTGGGCCGATCACGCTGACGGGAATTGTGACGAGCGTGGAATCAATCTTGATGGTTTCTTCTTCGTCGGGCTTGGCGGGCAGTTTCGTCGTTTGCGCGAAACTCAATTGCCCCAGCAGCAAAGCCAAGAGAAGCCATGTCAGGTGTTTCATTCCTTTTCCCTCGCGACGCCTGGTTATTAGGGATTCTTCCGGCGCAAGACGGGGCGCTCTTCTTCGTCTTTGGATTTGACAGTGGCCGTGGTGCCTTTGCCTTGTGCGCGATAGCCTTCTTTGGCTTTGACGACTCCGCCGGTTTGGCTGACGCGAATTTTTAGGCGGCGATAGCTGCCGTCCTGTGCGCCGTTGGTGGGGTAATACGAAATGGCATATTGCTGGCGTAATTCTTCGGCGATTTTCACAAAGGCGCTGGAAATGCCAACAATCGAATCGCCTTTGTACAACGTGCCGCCGCTGTGGGTGGCGAGGTCTTCCAGATAGCGATGCGCCTTTTCATAATCGCCCTCTCCACCGCGACCAATTTGAATTTGCGGCACAGCCCAGTTCACGAGTGGCCAGGGCCGACGGCGTGGTGGCGGCATCGGATAGCCACCACCGCTGCGCGGATTGCCCCAAATGTCTGGCAGCGGCATCCGACGACTGCCTGGATAATTGCCGCCGCGCATTCCTTCAAACGTGTCGTATTCAATCGGGTAGACCAGCACATCGCTTTCTTCCACCTGTTCCAAGGTGCTGCGATAGGTGGCGCGGTGGCTGGATGTGTCTACGCCATCGGTGTACAGCACAATGGCTTTGCGGCCCTGAATGGGGTTTAGGTATTTGGTGATGACCTCGTCTACGGCATCATACAGCCGGGTGCTGCCGCCGTTGTGCGTTTCCAGAATCGCGCGCCGCAGCGTGCCACGGTCGCTCGTGAAATCGGCATGGACACGAATTTTGCTATCGAACGACACTACCATCACACGGTCGTTCGGACGCAGTTGATTCGTGAAGGCGATGGCTGCATCGTGAATGTCTTCGATTTTGAATCCCGTGCTGCCGGACGTGTCTAGCAACAGCACGACATTGAAAGGTGTTTCGACCGCCGAGAATTCGGCGATTTCCTGCAACACGTTGTCTTCGTACAAGTGAAAGTCGCAGCGTGTTAGGTAGGGAATAAATTTGCCGCTGCGATCCAGCACCGTGACCGGAATCGTGACGAGCGTCGTATCAATCTTGAGGATTTCTTCTGCATTGGGATCAGTTGATGAATTCGTCGCAGCCGCAGTGGTGGCAGTAGCTCGTACCGGAGGG
>CAZRXE010000842.1:0-2097 GCA_964603695.1 uncultured Heliomicrobium sp. | reverse complement strand
CTGTCCCACCTTTGAATGTACAGGCCGCACGCACCTGAAAACTGCTATAAGCGACGGAAAACCGCGCACTGCGATGTTCCGCCGGGTTGATTGTGCGAACAGCAAAGCAGACCACGGGCATAGCTCCGCCCGATCCGTGTCTCCGGGCGACGAAATCGCTCGGAGACACGGACGGTCTGTCATTGTCTGTTCAAGGGAAAAATCGGAATTGACGGCTCAGGCGCGTGTGGCGATGACTTCCAGGTATTCGGCGGTAATGCTGGTCGTGCCGTCAGTGGCACTATTGTGCTGCGCCCAGAGTTGTTCCAGATCACGGCGCAGAGCAGCCTGACCCGATTCATCCAGCACGGCGAAAGCGCGATTGGTCGGGCCATACCAGGTGCGGAAATACTCCACCGCATCGGCGGGCGTCATCGGAAAGTTCATGTACAGAATGCGTCGCGTGCATTGCAGATTGGTGAATGCATCTCCTAAACGTTCGGCGACGATTGCTTCACTGCCCCACATCAAAGGCGAAGGCATAATCGAAGGCGGCGGCACATGCTTGCCGGTCGCTTTGAACACCTGCCCGATGAAACCCTCCGGCGTCCAATTGGCCATCGCCAAACGTCCGCCGCTGCGGCATACGCGCGCCAGTTCCGAAGCAACCAAAGTCGGGCGCGGAGCGAACATCGCGCCGAACATCGTCACGACCTCATCGAAAGAAGCGTCGGCATACGGCAGAGCTTCGGCGTCGCCTTCGTCGAATTGAATCTTCACGCCTTCCGCTTCAGCTCGTGCGCGGGCCGTTTCCAGCAGATTCGTGGCGATGTCAACGCCGGTGACTATACTGCCGGCGTGCGCCGCCGGGAACGACAGATTGCCCGTGCCGCAAGCCACATCCAGCACCCGCGTGCCCGGCGTCAATTGCAACCGCGCGATGAACTCTGCGCCACCCGCCCAAATGATTTCAGCGATCTTGTCGAAATCGCCGGCCATCCAAGTAGCTTTCAATCTGGTCTTCAAATGTTCGATTTCTGAAATAGTAATTGTTACTGCGGCCATTTGTTTTTCTCCTTGTAATCTTACGGTTCGTTACTCTCCATGAACTTAGCTATTAAAAAAATGCGCCTCGCGGATTGGCCTTAGCTGCTCAATCGGCGTTTTTGATTGGCACACGCAGCGCGAGTGTACCCACCCACTGCCCAGGATTATTCGTTTGCTGGAAGAACTGTGGGGTAAAGTTCGTGTGGCAAAGTACGCAGGCCGTGTGGAAGCTGTTGCTGAGAGCCAGCGAACGACGATAGTACCAGCGACCGTCCATACGTTCGACCGCCGTGATGCTCTCGCCTTGCCGTGCGCGAGTCACTGCCCGCTGCTCGAATGAATCGGTCGGCAAATCGTTCGCGCCACCCAACAGCGGCCCGATATTGCCAAGCAGGCGCATGTCGCGGTTTGCGTCGTTGAAGATCAGCGAAATGGCCTGCTTGCCATGCTCGACGTTCTCAGGCGTGGTTTCGTTGAATTCTTGAAACAACGCGGCCTTCAGCTCGTTGAGCATCAGATCGCTGGTCGTTTGAGCGGAGGCAATAGCCTCGGTCGAAGGTGAATCGTAAGCGAACCCGAGGCCGGTCAATCCGACGACGGCAACAAGCGCGACAAGCGCGACGAGGCGTTTGATTTTCATGTTGTGCATTGAATTAGCTCCTTAAGTTTAATGTTGCGGTTTGAAGTTGGAAACGACTGGGATCAATTCTCTGCGCGGTAAAAGTAATACTCCGTCGTGTAAGGCACCTCGGCGATCTGATCCACAAAAGCACCTGGCGTAGCCGGAGCCAGCCCGCCAACGGTGTTCACTCGCTGGATAAAAGTCACTTTAGTAAAAGCGCCGGCACCGCTGGTTGAAGCACCTTTGAGCAACAACCAGGGAATGGCGATCGAACTGGGCGTGCAGGACGCCACCCTCGTACCGAGTACTTTGCTGCCGTCGCTACTTTCCCAAATCGGGCCGCCGTGATGAATACCAACGACTCTCGGGCGAAAATTGGTGATCGTAAACAAATCGGCTCTTGGCGCGACGAATACCCAACTGTTTCCATCCCAGCGGTAAATCTGCAC
>CAZRXE010000841.1:0-4264 GCA_964603695.1 uncultured Heliomicrobium sp. | reverse complement strand
TATTGGTGATTTTGACTTTGGCGGTCACATCGCTGATGCCGTCCTGTTGGCAGGCCAGCGCGATTTTGCCGGGCACCGGTTTTCCGGGAGCGGTTTGCACCACGGGCGGAGTTTCCCTGCGCGGTTCGATTTTCTTTTGCTTGTCGTTGGCCGAGGCGGAAGTCAGCGTCAGCGCCATCATCAAGATTGCCGCCACGCCAAAAACGTTTGTCCAGTTATTCATCAATTTGGTTTTCATTAGTTCAATACCTCCATTCAAATCAGTGTTATGAAAGTTGACGCGACGAAAGACAGGCTCGATTGGCTCTCGCCGCGCCGGTCTGCCGTCTGCTAAGATCGGTTTCCTTTACCGATCACAGCGAACACAGCAGCGGGGAATGTCTGGTATTCGCCCGCACCTGATAACGCGCGGCGCAAAAGCAAATTCCTTCACGGCGGATCGAAATTTTTTGCGGCGAAAAAAAGGGACGGCAGGAGGCAGTATGGAATCCGCAACACCAAATGTGACGCAATTACTGGCAGCCTGGAGCGAGGGCGATCAAAACGCGCGCGACGAACTCATTCCGCTGGTTTACGCCGAGCTGCATCGCGTGGCGCAAAACTACCTGCGCCGCGAACGGCGCGGCCACACGCTGCAAAGCTCCGCGCTAGTGCATGAAGCTTTTCTGCGTTTGGTGGATCAGCGCGTGGCCTGGCGCAATCGCGCGCATTTTTTCGGCATCGCCGCGCAAATGATGCGCCGCATCCTGGTGGATTACGCACGCAGCCGAGGCAACGAAAAACACGGCGGCGATCAATTACACCTGGAACTGGACGAAGCCCTGGACGCCGCCGCCGAGCGCGACGCCGAATTGGTCGCCCTGGATGATGCGCTGAATAGTCTGGCCGAAATTGACCCGCAACAAAGTCGCGTTATCGAACTGCGCTATTTCGGAGGATTGACCATCGAAGAAACCGCCGAAGCCCTGGGCATTTCCGACACCACCGTTGAACGCGAATGGCGTTTGGCCCGCGCCTGGTTGCGGCGTGAACTGAGCAAATGAATCCTGACCATTGGCAACAAGTAAAAGCCATCTTTCACGATGCAAGCGAACTCCCGCGCGCCGAACGCGCAGCGTTTCTGGATGTCGCCTGCGCCGACAATACGGACTTGCGCCGCGAAGTGGAATCCTTGCTGGCCGCCGATGAACCGGAAGACGAATTTTTGGCGCAGCCGCTGCTGGCGCGAAAGCAAACGCCTGATGCGCCGACGACGAACTTATCGCCCGGCCAAATGATCGGTCATTACAGCATCGAGCGGCGATTGGGCGCGGGCGGAATGGGTGTGGTTTATCTGGCTCACGACACGCATTTGGGCCGTCCTGCCGCAGTCAAATTGTTGCGCAGCAGCTTCACGCGCGACACCGAACGAGTGCGCCGCTTCCGCTATGAAGCGCGCGCCGCTTCCGCGCTCAATCATCCGAACATTCTGACCATTTACGAAGTCGGTCAGGCCGGCGCAGCGACAGGTGGCGAACACTTCATCGCCACCGAATTCGTGGACGGGCAAACGCTGCGCGAATACTGCCAAAACGGACAACTCACGCTCGGTCAGGCGCTGGACGTGTTGATTCAAACTGCCGGCGCGCTTACAGCCGCGCACGAAGCCGGCATCATCCACCGCGACATCAAACCCGAAAACATCATGCTGCGCCGCGACGGTCTGGTGAAGGTGTTGGATTTCGGTCTGGCCAAATTGATGGAAAGAAACGGAGACGGGGAAACTGGGAGAAGAGGAGACGGGGAGAAAGGGAGAATGGGAAACACAAATTCCCCCCATCCCCCCTTCTCCACGTCTCCCAGTCGCCTTCCCCCAGTCCCTGCTTCTCGCCCACTCTCCGCGCCCGGCATTGTGATGGGAACCGTTCGATATATGTCGCCGGAACAAGCGCGCGGTCTGGAGGTGGATCATCGCAGCGATCTGTTCAGCCTGGGCGTGGTGATGTACGAATTGCTGACCGGGCGCGCGCCTTTTGAAGGCGAAACCACCGCAGACGTACTGACAGCCTTGCTCAACAGCCAGCCGCGTCCGCTCAACGATTACGATGAACACTTGCCCGCCGCGTTGCAGGTAATTGTCCATCGCGCGTTGGCCAAACTGCTGGCGGAACGTTACCAAAGCGCACGGGAATTGGGTGACGATCTGAAACGACTGAAAGAAGAGTTGGAATTCAAAGCGCGGTTGAAAGGCCGCCGCGCCAGCAACGATTCTGTCCTGACGCGAAAGGCGGGCACTCAGTCGGAAGCCGCCGCACCACAGGATTCGACGCTGCAAACTCGCTTGCTTGCCGAACAAGCAACCGCGCCGATTCGCGCGGTTCGCACACGCCGGTTTCAACGCGCAAAAACATTGACGCTGGCCATGACACTTGCAGCAATGGCGATTGCCGCAGCGGTGTGGGCGTGGCGTTGGCACGCGGCCAGCAGCGCCGTGATTGATTCGATTGCCGTGCTGCCTTTCGCCAACACGGGCAACGATCCGCAGATGGAATACCTGCCGGACGGATTGACCGAAGCCTTGATTGATACGCTGTCGCGCTTGCCGGGCTTGACGGTTCGCGCTCGCGCGGTGGTCTTCACATATAAAGGCCGCGAAATAGATCCGCGCCAGGTCGGCCAGACTTTGAAGGTTCGCGCCGTGCTGACAGGGCAAGTGCGACGCGAAGGCGACCGGCTCATCATTCGCGCCGAACTGGTCAACGCCGAAGACGGCACGCGGCTGTGGGGCGAACAATATCGTCCGCCGCTGACCGATCTGCCGACCATTCGCGATGAAATCGCGCGCGCCATCGGCCAGGCGCTGTTGCCGCAATTGAGCCACGACCAGCAACAACAACTCGCGCGGCAACATTCGGCCAACAGCGAAGCCTTTCAGCTTTATTTGCGAGGCCGTCATTTCTACCATCTGGGAACGCGCCAAAATGAAGAGAAGGCGTTGAGCTATTACCAGCAAGCCGTCGCCGTAGATGCGAACTACGCGCTGGCACACGCCGGCATCGCACACGTTTACGCCACTTTTTCCAGCCAATATCTGCCGCCCGGCGAAGCCATTCCGAAAGCCAGACGCGCCGCGCAAACCGCACTGCAATTGGATGAGACCTTACCCGAAGGCCACTTCGTTATGGCGCTGGTCAAACTCTGGGGCGATTGGGATTGGGACAGCTCCGAGCGCGAATACAAACGGGCCCTGCAATTAAATCCCAATCTCATCCTCGCCCACGCTTCTTATTCCAACTTTCTGGCCAATCAACTCCGCTTTGCCGAAGCCGAGCGCGAAGCCGAGCGCGTGACGGAACTGGACCCGGTTTCGGCTTATCCGGCTTATGTGGCGGACAATCTGTTTTACTTTTCGCGGCAGTACGATCAAGCCATCGCCCGGCTTCAAAGCGTGGCGGAACTGAATCCTACTAACTACGTGCCGATTTCTTACCGCGCGATGTCTTTCAGTCAGAAAGGAATGCATCAGCAGGCGATCAGCGAAATGCGCAAGGCGCTGGCTCTAAATACAAGCCTCAGCCTGCGTGCCTGGCTGGCTTATGTGCAGGCGCGCGCAGGCGAAAGGCAGGAAGCCGTCAAGACCTTGCGCGAGCTGGAACGTTTATCCCTGACCGAACGGGTTTCTCCCATTTACATCGCGCGCATTTACGTCGGCCTGGGCGACAAAGACAAAGCTTTTGAGTGGCTGTGGAAGGGATATGAGGAACGCAACGATCATATACTGAAACTGAATGTTGACCCGATCTACGATCCGCTGCGAGACGATCCGCGCTACGCTGAATTGTCGCGTGCCATCGGGTTCAAACCGTAACTGAAATTCATGGCAATGGAACCGGACACAAGCTTCGCTATCCAAACCAAACCGTTTGCCCGGGAATTGGAAGCCGGACAGATGATCTCTCATTACCGCGTCGAGCGACGGCTGGGCGCGGGCGGCATGGGCGTGGTTTATCTGGCACACGACACGCAATTGAATCGCCCTGTCGCGCTCAAATTGTTGCAAGCCGACCTGACCCAGGACCCTGCGCGCGTTAGTCGCTTTCGCCAGGAAGCCCGCGCCGTTTCCGCCCTCAACCATCCGAACATTCTGACCATTTACAAAGTCGGTCAGGCGGAAGAAGCGGAAGGCGGCGCGCATTTCATCGCCACCGAATTCGTGGATGGACAAACCTTGCGCGAATACTGCCGCCACGACGCGGTGCCACTCGGTAAGGCGCTTGATGTGCTG
>CAZRXE010000840.1:0-2594 GCA_964603695.1 uncultured Heliomicrobium sp. | reverse complement strand
AACACCTGCGAAGGGTTGAAGCTGGCGCGCCGCCTGTTGATGGCGCAGCGCAAAGACATGCGCCAGATCATTATGATTACCGACGGCAAACCTTCGGCCTTGTTCGTGGACGGAGACTTTGGCCGCCATCCTTACAGCCCGAAAAAGAAAAGCGACAGTGGGCGCAGGCTGTACAAAAACTCCATGGGACTTGATCCAATGATTACCGAAGCGACGCTGGCCGAAGTTGCCGCCTGTCGCAAAGCGGGCATCATCGTCAATACCTTTATGCTGACGGACGATTATTACCTGGTCGAATTCGTCAAACAGATGACCGAAATCGCCCACGGCAAAGCTTATTTCACCACCAGCCTGCGTTTGGGCGAATACGTGATGATGGACTTCATCAAACGCAAAACCAGTCGCGTAAAATGATGCTTAGATCTTTTCTTTTGTTTATTCTCCTCCTTTGGTTTCCCAACTGTTCGGACGCCAACGCCCAAATCCGCCCGCAGCAACACAGCCAGCTTCGCGCCGCAATTGATCGTGATGACGTACGGACGGCGGAAAGCCTGCTGCGCGAAATAATGAAGGCTTCGCCCGAAGCCTTCGCCAAAAACAATTACGATTATTTGCTGGCACGACTGCTGATGCGGCGCGACGCCAACATCGAAGCCACTCAGTTGTTGCAATCTGTGGTCGCGCGCAATTCGCCGCTCGCCGCGCACGCGCTGTGGCATCAGGCGGAGATCATGCGCGGCGCGGGCAATGCCAAAGAAGAACAGCGGCTGTTGCAAAAGCTGATTGCCCAGCACGCGGAGTTTTTGCAACGCGACCGCGCCGTCGGGCGGCTGGCCGAAAGCTATTTCCGAAGCGGGCAGTATCAAAACGTCATCAGCTTGCTGAAGTCTTCGGTGGTTACGCGGCGCGATCATCCGGCGATGATCGGCGAAGCGCAGCTTGCCGCGCGGCAAACGGAAGCGGCGCGCGCTTCTTTTGAAACGGCGATTGCCGGGACTTCGTTGGATGACACGGCATTGCGCGCGGCGCGCGGGCTGGATCGGCTGGACGCCGCCGCCAACGCGATGCTCAGCGAAGCCGAGCATCTGCGACGCGCGCGGATTTATCAGTTCAACCGCGCCTTCCCCGAAGCGCGCAAGCACTGGCTGGCTGTCGTCACCAACTTTTCGCAAAGCCCAAAGCGCGTCGAAGCTTTGTTTCAACTCGGTCGCGGATACTTTCTGGAAGAGAACTTCGCCGAATCGGCCAAATGGTACGAGCGTACCAACAAAGAATTTCCGAACACGCCGGAAGGCGAACAAGGCTTTTATTACGTAGGGCATTGTTTTCAATATCAGGACGATGCCGACCGCGCCATCGCCCGTTACGAAGAGTTTTTGCGGCGTTACCCGCGCAGCGAATACGTCGGCTACGCGCATTTGAACGCGATTGACACCTTGCGTTCGGCTGATCGCCACGAAGAAGCCTTGAAATGGGCGGCGCGCGGCATGGCGACGGGCGATGCGTTCACGGTCGTGACTTCGCATTTCAAACAGGCGCTGATTCGTTTGTCGCGGGAAAACTATCAAGCGGCGCTCGGCGATTTCACCGCGCTGCGGGCACGCAACCTCGGCGTGCGGGGGCAAGTCGCGACGACCAATGTGCCCGAAGTCGCGTTTATGCGCGCTTACTGTTTGGAAAAGCTGGGGCGGTTTGACGAAGCCGTCAACGAATATCTGGCCTTGCCGGAACTGCGTACCGGCGCGACAGGCTATTACGGCTGGCGCGCCACAGAACGGCTGCGGAAGCTTGGCGTGAATCTGCGCGCGAAAAATCTGATTACCGCGCGGCTGGAAAAGTTTTTGGCCGAAGCGCGGGCGGCTAATTCACAAGGCAACGCGGCGGCGGCCAAAGCGGCAGCCAATCAAGCTCTGCGGCTTTCCACCGATGAGGCATTCAGCCAAGCGGGGCGCGGCGAACTCTTCCGGATTTTGAAAGACAGCTACGCGAAGCTGCGCGGTTATCAAGCGCCCGCGCTGACGATTTCAGCGGCGGGAAGAACCGCGCCGCTCGGCAGCGGCGACGCGGCGGTGACGGGCGCAAATCATCAAACCATCGCCGGCGAATTGCTTTTCCTGGGTTTGTTTGAAGAAGCCGGACCGGAACTGGCGGAAACTCCGGCGAGCAGAAACACCGTGGCGTTTTACTGCGCGCGCGGCGATTGCGCCAAACGCGCGTTTGAATTGGGCGAACCATTGCTCGCCGCGTTGCCGGATGATTACCGGCTGGAACTGTTGCCGCGCGAAACAGCGGAGATTTTTTATCCGCTGCCGTTTCGCGATTCGCTTCAGCGCCACGCCAAATCGCGCGGCGTTGATCCGCGCTTTGTGTTGTCCATCGCGCGGCAGGAAAGCAGCTACAACCCCCGCGTCAAAAGCAACGCGGCGGCGCGCGGCCTGATGCAGTTCATTTCCGACACTTCTGATCAAATCGCCGCCCAACTGCGGCTGCGGGACTTCGAGCAAAGCGACCTTTACAACGCCGACACAGCCATCCTGTTCGGGTCGCAATACATGAAAAATCTGTTTGCCGAATTCGGTACGCCGCAGGCAGTG
>CAZRXE010000839.1:0-6002 GCA_964603695.1 uncultured Heliomicrobium sp. | reverse complement strand
CACGGCACCGACGGCGCTCAA
Organism: uncultured Heliomicrobium sp.; assembly: GCA_964603695.1. Lineage (GTDB taxonomy): Bacteria > Acidobacteriota > Blastocatellia > RBC074 > RBC074 > RBC074. The sequence continues at coordinate 5,981 of CAZRXE010000839.1, read as the reverse complement.
TGCGTCTGGTCTGTGGGCGTTGCAGGTCATCAATGCTGATGGCCGCCGTTCGGACGTATTTGTTTTGAAAGTGGAGTGATGTCACAAAGCAAGCCCTCAATTACCAGTCGGAGAGTTTCAGGAGTGGGTGCGATGTTGAAAAGAGTGTTTCCGCGATATTTCCTTTTGATCTTTCTCAGCCTGACGGGGCTGGTGTGGGCTGTTTCGGAGAGCGCGGCGCAGGACAAGGTTTCGATTGTTTCCGCCGCGACTTTTGAGTCGCAAGTGGCGTTCGGCTCGATTGCCACGGCGTATGGTGTCGGGTTATCTAAAAACGTCGTGCTCAACACAGCATCCCCCTTGCCGACTTCGCTGGACGGAACCACCGTGACGATCAGAGACAGTGCCGGACAGGAACGATTAGCGCCGCTCTTTTTCGTTTCCCCCGGCCAGATCAATTTGCAAATTCCCGCCGGAACGGCAACGGGATCGGCCAGATTCACAGTGCGCGCCTCCGACGGCAAAGTTTCCGTGGGAGACATCGAAGTGGCAGCCGTTGCGCCAGGTTTTTTTACCGCCAACGTCAGCGGCAGAGGAGTGCCGGCGGCGGAAGTCTTGCGCGTCAGGGGAAGCGCGTTGATTTACGAAGGCTTGTCGCAGGGAACTTATCCCAACATCGAACCCAAACCGATTGACCTGGGGCCAGCAGGCGAGATGGTGTTTCTGGTGTTGTATGCCACCGGATTGAAAGGCGTACCCGACACAGACGGTAATCCCAACAATGGAGCCGCCGAAAATGTGCGAGTGATGTTGGGCGGAGTGGCGGTCTCGCCGGAATACGTGGGGCCGTCGCCTTTTACCGGCGTCGAACAGATCAATGTTCTGATTCCGCGTGAGTTGTTCGGACGAGGGCGGATTAACCTTTCACTGACAGGAACCGATCGCTTGGGTGGCGTGGCCAAAAGATCGAATCAGGTGGAAGTCGCCATCGCGTCGGGAAAATGCGGCATCTCGCCGCGCGTGGATCGCTTCACGACAACCACCAGGTTTTTGGCCGGGCAGCCGATGACGATTCAGGGAGCCGGATTTTCAGTAAAAGCAGAGGAAAATCTGGTGCGAATCGGCGAACTGGAAGCGCGCGTGATTTCAGCGACACCGACACAGTTGGTGGTGGAAATTCCTTTTGGCGCAAGGCGCGGCAAGCTCAATATCATCAACCAACAATGCGAAGGCGCAAGCCAGGAACAGGTGGACATTGAAACTTCTATTAGCGGGTTGGTGACGGATACGTCTTCGCCGCCGCAACCATTGCGCGGGGTTCGTGTGGAAGCGGTCAGACCCAACGGGCAGATGATTGTAACAACCACTTCGGAGCGAGGTTCGTTCGTGCTGCCTGGGATGGAGCCGACGCCCTCCCTCCCCATTCATATCGAAGGTTCCACGGTTGCGACCGGACTGCCTTATACTTCGCTCGACACCAGGGTTCGCGTGTTGCCGAATCAGGACAACCGCTTCGCCACGCCGCTTTCCCTGCAACTTCTCAATGGAAACTCCGCACGCTTATCCGGCGATTCCGCCAAACAAAACCAGGCAGAGTCAGGTGGGACGGCCTCTTACAAAGCGCAAAACCCCATTCGTCTGGAAGTCGGCGGAGTGGTGCTGGAAATTCCCGCCGGCGCGACAATTGCCTCGCCCAACGGCGCGCCCGGCACACTCAGTTTAACCGCAGTGGAAGGCAGTCGCGTTCCCGCCGCCTTGCCCGAAGCGATCTTCAGCCGGCGAATCGTTCAAATCACTCCTTTCGGGTTCAGGATCAATCCGGGCGCGAAACTGACTTTTCCCAATTCGGACGACTTTCCGCCGGGCGCGAAAGTAGACCTTTACACGTTTGATAAAAACGCAGCCATCAATGCGGAGGAGGCGTTCCGCAAAATCGGGGAAGCAACCGTGTCGGCCAATGGCGCTCAAATCGAAACCGAGGCCGGTGCCGTTACACTGACCAGTTACTTTTTTGTTTCCAGACGGCGGCTGAAAACCCTGGCCATCGGGCAGGTGGTCGAAGCGCAAGACAACAACAAACCCGTTCAGCAAGCCATTGTTCAGGTGCGCGGGCAGGGAGAATTCACGGACGGCAACGGCGGATTCGTGCCGCGCGAAACCGCCATTCGGCGAGACCCCGCAACCAACCAACTCGACCGACTGCAAGCAGAGGTGATTTCGCAACGCGCCGATGGGCGCGTGATTTACACCGACAGGTCAACACCGCCGGCTCAGGATGGAATTACGAACTTCGGCACCATTCCACTGAACCTGACCACCAATTTGCCGCCGGTCGTTTTAATCGCTTCGGAAATTCGGCTGAGCGCGGGCCAACCGTCGGAACTCAAATTCACCGCGTATGACCCGGATTCTCAAATGGTGACGATTGGACGGATGTTGGCTCGGCAAGGCACGAACGGTAATCCGAACCCGAATTTCGTCCAATTGACGTTGGATACGACCAGCGCAGGCAATCACCTACTACGGTTTACGCCGCAACAAGTGGACATCGGCGAATACATCCTGACGATCACAGTTCAGGACGAAGGCGCGCAACAATTATCAGTGCGACGAACCGTCAGCATCACCGTCGTGGGAACGCCCGCCGCTGTGGTGATGAGCGCGGGAATGGTCAATTGCGATTTAGGAATTCCCTCGGGGCCGAGCGTTGAATTGACCTGGACGACGTCTTCCCTGGCGACAATTTATGACGTGTATCGCGGGAACAACGAACTGCTCGGCAGCATTTCCGGGACGCGCTTTGTTGATAAACCCGGCCTGACCGCCGGACGAACTTACTCCTATTACGTCATCGCCAGAAACCCCTCAGGCGACTCTCCGCCTTCAAATATCTTGTCCGTGGCAATTCCACAAAATGTCTGTTTTTCCAAACAGGTCACGGTGTCTTTCCTACCGGCGACGGGGACGCTCAGCAGCGGGGGGACCATCATGATTCCGGTTCAAATCGGTGACCTCACCGGGCGCAACGTCATTGCCTATGAATTCAGTCTGGGCTTTGACTCGGCGATCTTGCAATTCCTGGGGGATGATTCGCCCAACACGCTCAGCAGCGGCATGCGCGTGATTCACAACGCGAGTGGAAACACACTGAAAGTAGCAGCCTTCGTCGGTTCGCAAATCGGCGGCCCCGAACGTACGTTGATCCGATTGCGGTTTCTGGTGAAGGGCAGCCAGGGACAAAACACGCCGCTCCGATGGATACGTTTTATGCTTAACGAAGGCGACCCGCTTCCCTCACTGAACGACGGCAGCTTTATCGTCAGATGACTCAATAAAATCAGTAACCAATCAATCGTTAGCCAATCTTTGGTTGGGTGTCCAACGGCAGTTCATTGAGCCTCAGCCGCGAGCCGTGATAGATTGCCTCTCCCGCAAAAGATGCCCAAAAAAGTTAGTTCGAGGAGGTTTCCAAAATGCCGGACAGAGTATTGATTGCCGACGATGACCGCGATGCGCGCGTGTTGTGGTCAGCGGTGGCCGAGGCTGAAAACCTGCAAGTGGTCGAAGCCGAAGACGGTCGCCAGGCGATTGAAGTACTGGACAACGACACCGATTTCAAATTAATAATCCTGGACGTGATGATGCCTTACGTTGAAGGTTACGACGTACTCAAACACATTCGCAGCGTCGAACGTTTGAAAGAAATTCCGGTCATCATCTCCACCGCCGACCGCACCACGCGCGGTCTGACGGATGTTCCGCTGGATGGCAAAACGCTGTTCATCAGCAAAGCAGCGGGACTAGACAACCTGCGGCGCGGAGTCGTGCAGGCGCTGGGCAGACAACAAGCCTCGTAATCATCTTCGCCAAATCCATGTCACAAGATTTGTGTCCGCTGTGCGGGCGCAGTGGCCGGCAGTCGTTGCCCCTGTTGCCCCCATTGCCTGATGTTGAACAATCCCTGATCTCCTTGATTCAGTCCAACGAACCGGGCTGGCAACCGCAACAAGGTCTTTGCCGGCCCTGCTTCGATCTTTTTCGCGGCGCACACGACCGGCTCAAGGCCAATCCAAAAATCTTCCATAACCATCGCTATCAAATTCTGCCGACGCCCCTGCGGGTTGGCGCTGACGAACGCTTCACCGGGCGCGGCGTAACCATCGCCTTTCTCGATTCGGGCTTTTACCCGCACCCGGATTTGGTCAAGCCGCACAATCGCATACTGCGTTACGTCAACATCACCGCGCCCCATCAAACCGAACGGGAAGCCCAGGACGAATTCAATCAGCCGAACGCTTCCAGTTGGCATGGAATGATGACTTCGGTGACGGCTGCCGGAAACGGGTATTTGTCTTCGGGAACTTATCGCGGCCTGGCTTGTGACGCGAACGTCGTGCTGGTTAAGGCGGGTTCGGCGCATCGCATCTTGCACGACGACATACGGCGCGGCTTGGAATGGGTGATCGAAAATCACCGGCAACACAACATTCGGATCGTCAATCTTTCCTGCGCCGGCGATTACGAAGAGTCTTATCTGACCGACGGCCTTTCCCAAGCCGCCGAGCGCGCCGTCAGAGAAGGACTGGTCGTCGTTTGCGCGGCGGGCAACGCGGGCAATTCGGAAAACCCTGCGATTTTGCCGCCCGCCTCCGCGCCGGCGGTCATTACAGTTGGAGGCGTCAACGATCGCAACACGCTGGAACTCGCGGACAATTCGCCTTATCACTCGTCTTACGGTCCGACGATTGACGGGTTGCAAAAGCCCGAAATCATCGCGCCGAGCATCTGGGTGGCCGCGCCGATCCTGCCAGATACGCCGACCGCCGCCGAAGCGCAGTTGTATCATCTGTTGCAGGAAACGCCGGACAGCGAACTGCGCGAGGTGCTGAAAGCCTCTCCCGGCGTTGACGCGCAACTGGACGCCGCCGCCGACTTGCCCGTTTACCTGATCCGCCAACTGGTTTCGATCAAGGTGCATGACGCCAACGTCATCAGTGGTCATTACAAACACGTGGACGGAACCAGTTTCGCTGCGCCGATTGTTTCTTCCGTCGTTGCGCAGATGCTGGAAGCCAACCCGCGTCTGACGCCCCAACAGGTCAAACGAATTTTGATAGACACCGCCATTCGCCTGGACGGCGTGGAGGTCAACCGCCAGGGCTGGGGAACGATTATTCCCAGCCGTGCGGTCGAACGAGCATTGCAGTATCGTTAACCACATCCCCAAACCCACACTGGCCCAACTTTGGAGGATAAAACAATGGTCATTGGCCATTTCGCCGTTGGCTTCGCATTGAAACGATTCGCGCCGCAGGCATCGCTGGGCGTCCTGATGGCGGCGGCGGTGTTGCCGGATTTGCTCTTGCCTGTGTTTACGCTTGTCGGATGGGAACGCTTCCGCATAGTGCCGGGCATTACGGCTTTCATGCCTTACGATTTGGAACGCATTCCGTATTCGCACAGCCTGCTGATGACGCTGGTTTGGGCGCTGCTGTTTGCCGGCGGCTACTGGCTGCTGACTCGATTTCAACTCGGCGCGGCGGCCATCTTCATCGGCGTACTCAGTCACTGGCTGCTGGATTTCGTCACGCATCGCCCCGATCTGCCGCTTTATCCCGGCGGCAATTTGCGCGTCGGTTTGGGATTGTGGCATTCGATTTTGGGAACGCTGGCGGTGGAAGTGCCGCTGTTTATCGCGGGCGTCTGGCTTTACATCTCGACCACCCATCACAAAGGCTCTATCGGCGTGTTTGCGCTTTGGGGATTGATCGCAGTGATGGTGCTGGTTTATGCACATGGCTTGCTGAGCGCTCCGCCTGCCGAAGAACGAGCGGCAACGTGGTTGGCGCTCGCTGTCTGGCTGGTTCCGCTGTGGGCCTGGTGGATTGACCGCGAACACGAATTGAACTTGTAGCTGGAACTTTGGAGTACGACGGCTGTGGAATACTGCTGGCGAATTCATCGTCCCAAACCTGAGACCCGAAACCCAGCACCTGAAACCT
>CAZRXE010000838.1:0-2243 GCA_964603695.1 uncultured Heliomicrobium sp. | reverse complement strand
ATGGTGCGCGAAAACCTGACCACCTTCTTGCAGGGACTGGTGCTGATTCCTTTGCTTCTCTATGTGGTCTATTCGTTGTTCCTGAAGAACCTAGATTCATACCTGTCTTTGCCGCGCATGAGTGCGGCCACCGGGTCGATTCTCGTCGCCAAGCAGATTGAATCTTTTATGTGGAAAGCGAGCTTCGCCTTCCTGCTTTTGGGTTTCGTCGACTACGCGCGCGAGAAGCGCCGCTACATGAAAGGCCTGCGAATGACTAAGCAGGAAATTCGCGACGAAGCCAAAGAAATTGAAGGCAATATGGAGATGAAGGGGCGTATCAAGCGCCTGATGCGCAGCTTGCACCGGCGCCGCATGTTGAAGAACGTGCCCACCGCAACCGCGGTGGTTGTGAACCCGACTCACTATGCGGTGGCTCTGCGTTATGACCAGGAGACCGGAGGTGCACCAATCGTAGTGGCGAAGGGCAAGAACCGGTTGGCGTTGCGGATTCGCGCCATTGCCACCGAACACTATATTCCGATTATTGAGAACCCCCCGCTGGCCCGCGGGCTGTATGAGGCCACCGAGGTTGGGCAGGAGATTCCAGCCCATTTGTATCGCGCGGTGGCCGAGATTTTGGCACACGTATTTAAACTGATGTCAGCTTATCGTCCCACCGGCATTCGGCCCTGAAATTGCTTTTAACTGGTATTCCGAAGCGTGCAACCTAAACCCCCAAGTACTGAGCCCGCTGGGTCGAAGCCGTTGGACTTGCTGCGTTCAGCGAGGATCACGGAATTGGCTGTACCTTTCGCGGTTCTGATGATCCTTGTGGCACTGATTGTGCCGCTGCCCAGTTGGCTGCTCGATATGCTGCTGGTGACGGATCTGACCACCTCATTGATCGTGATGATGGTGGCCATCTACATCCGGAAGCCGGTTGAATTTAGTGTGTTTCCCACCACGCTGCTGCTACTGACGCTGTTGCGGCTCTCGCTGAATATTTCTGCCACGCGCCTGATCCTAATGGACGGCAACACCGGTACCGGTGCAGCGGGCACGATGATTGAGGCCTTCGGCAACTTCGTCGTCGGCGGCAGTTTCGTGATCGGCACGATCATCTTCCTGACGCTGATCGCAATCCAGTATGTCGTGATCAACCATGGCGCTGTCCGCATCTCGGAAGTCACGGCCCGCTTCACCTTGGATTCGCTGCCTGGCAAACAGATGGCCATCGATTCCGATTTGAGCTCCGGACTGATCGACGAGGATGAGGCTCGCACCAGGCGCAAACAACTGGCGGCGGAGTCGGAGTTCTACGGCGCCATGGATGGCGCGACGCGCTTCACCCAGCGCGATGCGATTGCCAGCTTGATCGTAACCGCAATCAATATTGCCGGTGGATTTCTCATTGGTGTTCTGCAGCACGGAATGCCGCTTGCCCGGGCTCTGGAAACCTATACAGTGCTCACCATCGGTGACGGCTTGATGACCGTGATTCCGGCGCTGATGGTTTCCATTTCAGGCGGTTTGATTGTTACGCGCGGTGCATCAGAAGAACGCCTCGGCGCGCACGTGCAAAGACAGATCTTTGGCAACGGGATGCCTCTAATGCTGGCGGCCGGAATGTTATTTCTGCTCGCCCTGATTCCTGGACTGCCGAAGCTGCCCTTTATCATCGTCGGCGCGGGCGTTGGATTTGCCGGCTGGACCTTGGAAAGCCGCAGCAAGAAGGAATCAGAAGCGCCTCCACCGCCGCCAACCGCCACGGAAGTGAAAGAAAGCATGGAAGGCCTGATGCGGGTGGATCCGGTATCGATTGCACTGGGCTTGGGGCTTGTGGGGCTTACCCAAGGCGGACCCGATGCGCCGCTTTTGAAACGCATCAACGGAGTCCGCAAGCAGTTGGTTTTGGGCCTCGGCTTTCTGCTGCCGCCAGTGCGCGTTGTAGATAACGTTCAGTTGAAACACCGCGAGTACGCCATCCTGATCAAGGGCCACGAGGTCGCGCGCTTCGAATTGAAGCAGGGCTGCGATCTTGCGGTCGCAAATGAGCCGGATGTTCCCGCCCTTGAAGGCACGCCAACCAAGGAGCCGAGTTTCGGCATGCCTGCGACATGGACGCCATCCACGCGGTCGCTGGAAGCGCGCTCGGCCGGCTACACCGTTGTCGACCACGTCAGTGTGTTGTGCACCCACTTGATGGAGATCATTCGGGCGCATGCGCACGAGCTATTCGGTCTTCAAGAGATGAAGAAGCT
>CAZRXE010000837.1:0-2182 GCA_964603695.1 uncultured Heliomicrobium sp. | reverse complement strand
ACGACGGTCGCGCTCAAATTCAGCCGGTGGTGTGCCGCCAATTTGCTGATCGTTTTCCGGCATGGTTTTGACGCCGTGCGGCCACGGCAGCGGGACTTTCAGCGCAAACCATTTCATAAAAGTTTTGGTGAAAAGGTTGCTCGCCTGTGTGGAGTTGCGCTCGCCGAATTTGCATTTGAAGGAATCATTCAAATGACAAATTGCCTGATGCGCTGTCATTTTGCCCCATTGACGCGGACTATCTGGTCGCAGACGATGCAGCCGGTCGAAGATTTCCGCTTTGTCTTCGTTATTCGAAAATGTCTTCATTGTGCATCAGTCCACGTAAAGAAAATCATTCGATGCCATCACCACGCGGCACAAACTCTGCCAGGCTTTGACATTGGCTTTTTCGCTCGAAGTCCTCTGCTTGAACGCCGCCACATATTTCAGCGCCTGTTCAACTTCATCTTTTTCCGCCTGCCGATTCAGCACGCGCAGATAAAGAGTTTCGACTCGCGCAGCGTCCGTAATGTCAGCCTGCGCAAGCAACGATTGGGCGACATCTGCCGAACGATCTGTGAGGAATTCGCTGTTGAGCCAGAACAGCGCCTGCGTGGAAACGTTGGTCAACTGGCGTTTGCCCGTCATTGACGTTGCATCGCCAAAATCAAACAGATTCAGCAGCGTCGGAAGATTTGCGCGGCGCAGCGGCAGGTAAACTGTCCGGCGTTTCAACTTTTCCGGATTCAAACTCAAACGGCCCTGATTATTTTCGCCGTCTGTGCCGCGCCCTTGCTGTAGCGTGCCGCCCACCGTCAGATCAATTGTGCCGTCAATCGCCAGCAATCCATCGCGCATTTCTTCGACGGTCAGGCGGCGACGATTGAAGCGGGTCAGTAAGCGATTGTCGGCGTCGCCGTCCGCCGGCAGCGCGGGATTCACACTGGCCATTTGATAGGCGCTCGACAGCATCAACATTCGATGCATGGCTTTCACCGACCAGCCTCGCTTTACGAATTCGCGCGACAGGTAATCAAGCAATTCGGGATGCGTGGGCTTTTCGCCGGTCTTGCCGAAGTTATCCGGCGTGCGCACCAGGCCTTCGCCGAAATGCCATTGCCAGACGCGATTGATCATCACGCGACCGGTCAGCGGATGTTCGGCCTGCCCCAACCACTCGGCCAATTGCAACCGACCGCTGCCGGCGAAATTCGGTTTGGTGTCGAAGGCGGAAAGAATAGCCGGAAAGGCTTTCGGCGCGTCTTCGCCGTGGTTGTTGTAATCGCCGCGAATGAAAACTTTCTGTGCAATGGGTTCGCCGTCTTCAATGGCGCAAGCCAGTTCCGGTTCGACGGGCGCGCTCTTTTTGAGCGTTTCCAGTTCCTTCTGCAATTCGCCGATGCGCTGTTGCTGGGCGGCGGTGAATTTGGCTTTGTCTTTAGGCGAAATGTTGAACGGGCCTTCGCCATCGAAATACACGCCGTCAAAAAAACGATCATCGCCCGCTTCAAACTTCGGTTTGTCCGGCAAAGGTTTTTTGTTTTCGGCTTGAGCTTTTTGATATTCGGCGCGCCATTTGGTCACACGCTCTTCCCACTCGTGCAAACGGGTTTGAAAACTTTGTTGATACGCTTTGGCCGCTTCCGCGCGATTGGCGTCCGTGACTTTTCGCCAGACCAATAGGTGTTGCGGCGTCAGGTCTTCCGGCTTCAGGAATTTGACCCAACGTTTCAGCATTTCCTCGGGCAGATTTGTTTGGCGCGCGATGTCTTCAGGCTTTGCACCGTCGTTGTAAACCTTGTGCGCGGCCAGCATGAATTCGGCCAGCCGGGCGGCCAGTTGTTTGGCGGCAGGTTCTTTTACGGCGTCAACGACCTCGTCAATCTCAGTGCGAATGAGCTTTTCTTTGGCCTGATGTTCACTGCGCGCGGCTCGGTACTTCTCCCAGTCGGCTTTGGGCACAAGCGGTTTCTCAAAGACGACCGAAACGTGCGAGTCGGGATTGGTGAAGCTGCGCGTCGAAGCGAAGATGTTAATCAGCGAGTAATAGTCTTTGGTCAGGATCGCGTCGAATTTGTGGTTGTGGCAGCGCGCGCAGGCAACTGTCTGCCCCAAAAACGCTTTGGTCGTCACGTCCACCTGCTCGTCAAACACGTCGTAAAGCATTTTCTTTTTGTCCTGCTGCGCAACGGCTTTCGGC
>CAZRXE010000836.1:0-3735 GCA_964603695.1 uncultured Heliomicrobium sp. | reverse complement strand
ATGTCTTCGACGCCTTCCATCAGGCGGATCAACATCTCGCGTTGATCGGGGCGACAGGGCGCAAAGCCTACGCCGCAATTGCCCATCACGACGGTCGTTACGCCATGCGCCGAAGACGGAACCAAACGGTTTTCCCACGTCACTTGTCCGTCGTAATGAGTGTGGATGTCTACGAACCCGGGCGTGACGAGCAAACCGCGTGCGTTGATCTCACGCTTTCCACACGCTGTCACCTTGCCGACGGCGACAATCTTTTCGCCGCGAATGGCTACATCGGCGATGCGCGGTTCATGGCCGCTGCCATCGGCGACGAGTCCGCCGCGAATCACCAAATCGAATTTCTGTTGCATATTCACCATTTACCACAGCGCCCGCGAATACTAAAAAGAGGCTACCAATCTGGGTTTAGAAGGCTGCTCCTACCGTGCGTTGACACTCTTAAACGGCCATTCCTATAATCCACGCTCAAACGGCACATCACCGCAAACCTTGCGACCAAATCAAAAAAGCGAATCACTGCTTGAAGGAGTTCGACCACTTTGCTCGATCAAGACAACGATCAGATTCAACAGCGCCGCCGCCATCTGGAAGAAATCACAGCCCTGGGACACGCGGCTTACACCAACCGTTTCGACCATTCCCATAACGTTTCGCGGCTTGTCGAAACTTACCTCAGCCACGCCGGGAAAAAAGACGAAGCCGAATTGCAGCAAACCAACGCCGAATTGAAAGCGGCTGAGGGCGGGGAAGTGCGCATTGCCGGACGCATTATGACCATGCGTTTGATGGGCAAAGCAGCCTTCGCGCATTTGTCCGACGGCTTGCACGGCTTGCAGGTTTACGTTCGCAAAAACGATGTTGGCGACGATGCCTGGGCGCTTTATCAAAAGCTGGATTTGGGCGATTGGATTGGCGTCGCGGGGTATCTGTTCATCACCAAAACCGGCGAACTGTCGGTTCACGTCACGCGATTGCAGTTTCTGTCGAAAGCTTTGTTGCCGATGCCGGACAAATATCACGGCGTGACTGACAAGGAATTGCGCTACCGGCAACGCTACGTGGATTTGATCGCCAGCGGCGCGGTTCACGAACGTCAGCCTGGCGAATTGACCAGCCGTGAAGTCTTCGAGCGGCGTGCGCGGATCGTTCGCGAAGTCCGCAACTTTTTCGATGATCGCGGCTTTGTCGAAGTCGAAACGCCAATGCTGACTCCGCTGGCGACGGGCGCGGCGGCCAAACCTTTCGTCACTCATCACAACGCGCTGGATATTGATCTTTATGCCCGCATCGCGCCGGAGCTTTATTTGAAGCGGTTGATCGTTGGCGGCTTCGAGCGCGTTTACGAACTCAACCGCAATTTCCGCAACGAAGGCATCAGCTACAAACACAACCCTGAATTCACGATGTTGGAGTTTTATCAGGCGTATGCAGACTTCAACGACTTAATGGATTTGACCGAAGAGTTGTTCAAGCTGCTGGCGGATAAGGTTTGCGGCACGCGGCTGACGCCTTACAGAGAGCACTTGATTGATTTCGACAACTGGCAGCGGCTGACGATGCGCGAAGCCGTGTTGAAGTATTGGCCAAACGACGCCACGCGCCCGACGCTGGATGGGTTGATGGATCGCCGACAACTGGAAGACGCAGCGGCGGCGCTGGATATGAGCTTCGATCCGAAGCTGAACGATGGGCAGTTGCTGGGCGCGATTTTTGAACACGTCGCCGAACCGCACCTCATTCATCCGACGTTCATCATCGAATTCCCGACTGAGCTTTCGCCATTGTCGAAACAGAAGGCCGATGATCCGCGCTTTGTCGAACGCTTCGAGCTTTACATAGCCAACATGGAAGTGGCGAACGCCTTTTCGGAGTTGAACGATCCGGTCGAACAGCGCCGCCGTTTTGAAGAGCAGATGACACAGCGCGAACGCGGCGACGAGGAAGCGATGGTTATGGATGAAGACTACATTCGTGCGCTGTCTTACGGCATGCCGCCGACGGGCGGCGAAGGCATAGGCATTGACCGGCTGGCGATGATTCTGACAAATCAACACTCGATCCGCGACGTGATTCTCTTCCCGCACATGCGACCGGAAGCCAAGTAAGAAGGAGACCTCACCTTGAGCAAACAGGCCGTCAAAGGCAAACGCAATCAAGTTCAAACGGAAGAATCCGTCTTCCAAGCGCCGCCGCTTCCGCCCAAGCAAGACAAGCAAAAGTTGATTTTTATTGGTGCGGCGGTGGCGGCGTTGATCGCCGGTCTGGCGATTTACGTGCTGCGACTCGACAAGGTTGTTGGGCTGGTGGTGGACGATGCGTGGTATGTTTTGCTGGCCAAAGCGTTGGCGACCGGGCAAGGCTACACGCTCATCAATTCGCCGACGCCGGGCATTACGCCGTTTTATTCTCCGGGGTTTCCGTTTCTGCTTTCGATCCTTTACCGCCTTTCGCCGAGCTTTCCCGGCAATATCTGGCTGCTGAAATCAGTTTCGATTGCGGCGATGATGGGCGTGGGCGTGCTGGCTTATCTTTATTTCAAACGCGAGCGCGAATTGCCGCAATGGGTGGCGTTCGCATTGGCACTGGCGACGATGATTTATCCGGCGCTGGTATTTCTGGCGACTTCGACGGTGATGTCGGAATGCGTGTTTATGGTGACGCAGCTTGGCGTGATCGTGCTGATCGAACGTGGCGTGAAAGCAGGGCAATTGGGTTCGGCCTGGAGATTCGCCGTGGCTGGAGGCGCGCTGGCGGGCTTTGCATTTCTGACGCGACCGGCGGGCGTGGGCTTGCTGGTCGGCGCGGGGCTTTACCTGCTTAAGGAAAAGCTTTTCAAGCAAGCGGTGATTTTTTCCGCCGTGGTGGTGGTCGTCGTCGGCCCATGGATGATTTATTCGCGAACTCACGCGCCTACGCCGGAACAGCGCGCCGAACAGGGCGCGAACATTGTTCAAAGTTATTCGACGCAGCTTTGGCAGCGCGTCGCCGGACAGCCACTTTCCGGCACGATCACGGCGAGCGATTTGCCGGAGCGCGTTTGGAACAATCTTTCTGAAATCGGCAAGTATGATTTCGGCGGGCTGGTTTTTTATTCGCTCTTCCGTCCGCTGGAACCGACGTTGCCGATGCGGCTGGGCCCCGAAGCGCGAATGATTTCGCTTTTCTTCGCCCTGTTGGGGCTGATCGGCTTTATTGCCACGCTTCGTGAGCGGATGACGCTGGCGGAATTCGTCACGCCGTTGTCGCTTGGAGTTTCAATGTTATGGGGCTGGGAGCAGTACCGCTTGCTGTTGCCGCTGGTTCCTTTTCTGCTGTTTTACATTTTGATGGGCGTGCGTTTTTTTGTGCAGCTTTATCAGAAACTTTATGAAGAACCGAATCCGCGCGGCGCGTTGGTTCCGCTGCTGGTATTTTCGTGGCTCTTTGTGCTGAGCAATCTTTACTCCAACTATCAGTACATTCAACGCAAGTACGATCCGGTTCCTGCCAACGGGCTGCGCTGGATTGCGGCTTACGAAGAGAATGAAGCTTTCATCAAACACATCGGCGAAAACGTTTCCAAGAGCGACCTAATCGCCGCGCAAAATCCTGCATTGGTGCATCTTTACACGGGCCACAAAACCATTGCTTCGGACGATCCTGCCGGGTCGTGGGAAAAATGGAATCAGTTGCGTGTCCGGTACCTTGCCCGGACTTCGCCCGGACCGTTGCCTCCGCCCGACGCGAATGAAAGCA
>CAZRXE010000835.1:0-1780 GCA_964603695.1 uncultured Heliomicrobium sp. | reverse complement strand
CATCAATTGGACGTGAGTGAAAGCCCCGATGACTTAGAAGAAGAGGATGAATGACGCAACCTGGGTACGCATCGCTTCCAGCGTGCGCCGCCGAGTCCGCACGCTGGAAGCGATGCATACCCAGGGGAAAGGTTTGAGGTTTGCCGATTCGTAATGCCTTTCGTTTGGTGTGGTGTTGTCTGCTGACGCTGATGGCGGCGCAAGCTGTCGTGGCGCAGTCGGTCGAGGCGCGCGTGCAAAGCCTGCGCGGCGCGGTCACGCGCGGCAATCTGCCTTTGCGCCGACTGGATGTCTTGCAACCCGGCGACATGATTGAGACGGGCGCGCAGAGCCGTGTCGTGATTTCGCTCAGCGACGGCAGCCTGATTACCGTCGCCGCCAACTCGCGCATCGTGCTCAAAAACTTTCGTCAGGCCACGAACCTGCGCGAATTGCTCGACGCGGTCGCGGGTCGCGTGCGGGCCAAAATTCATCACCTCGGCAATCGTCCCAATCCTTATCGCCTCAACAGTCCGGTGGCCTCGATTGCCGTGCGCGGGACGGAGTTCGACGTAGCTGTCGCCGCGAGCGGTGAGACGCGCGTGACGGTTTACGAAGGGCTGGTCGAAGTGACGAGCCTGCGCGACCCGGCGCAGCGGCGTTTGGTGGAGGCGGGGCGCAACGTGATCGTGCGCGCGACGGGCGACATCGCGTTGAACCTGCCGGGGCCGGGCGGCGTGTTGCGCGGACAAGCGGCGCGTTTGAGCGAACCGGCGCTGGGCGCGAATGCTTATGGGACGTTGTTTTCGGTGTCCTTCGACGCGCAAGCGGCGCGCGAGCAGTACTTGCGCAACGTGCTGGAACCGAGTTTGAACGCCGCGCCCGCGCGCTTCGCGGCCTTTGCCGACGAGCATTTCGACAGTCTGGGCAACCCGGCTTACGCGACGGAGTTTCAACAGGCGGCAGGCCGGGTTTATTTGTTGCCGTCGTTCAATACGCCGTGGCGCAGCTTCGGCGGCGGCGCGCGGGCGCAAGCGGAAAAGCTGCACGCACTGGATTACACCGGCGGCGGGCAGGCGTCGTATTTCGCGCCGCTCGGCGCGCGCGCGGTGATCGGCGGCAGCGCGGCGTGGCAGCGCACGCGGCTGGAATCCTTCGCGCGCAGCGCAGAGACGCTGGACAGTTACACCGACAGTGAAACGCTGGCGGGCGTGAGCGCGGACAACACGGGCTATGTTGCGTTCAGCGCCGCGCGGCGAATGGGTGCCGGCGAACGCACGAGCCTTGGCGCGGGGCTGGAATACGTGGCCGGACGCAGCACGATTTCAACGCTGCAAACGGTAGTGCAGCACGACGCGCAAGGCGCAATCGCCGGCGGCTGGCAGCGGTACGCCGAGCGCGCGGCGGTGGCGCGCACGCGCCTGACGCTGGGTTTGACACAGACCCTGGTGAGCGGCCCGAAGCTGGGCGTGTTTTATCGCTACGGCGTGGGGCGCGCCGCAACGCAGTTTGAACTGGCGGCGGAACGCATCGCCTTTGACAATGCCCCGCTCGACGAAACGCGGCGCACGCGGTCGCACGAATTCGGCGCGCGGTTGCGGGGCGGGTTCAATTCCCACTGGTTTTACGGTCTGGAAGCAGCCTGGCTGCGCGAGCGCCTGAGTCAGCGGACGCAGGAAACCAACGGTCTGCGCGGACGGGAGTCCACCGCCTGGCGCGGCAATGCGGGCGGCGGCCTGGGTTATGCGCCGCGTCCGCAAACGGTTTTCAGTCTGGATTTGGCGGGCGGCGCGCGCGGCGC
>CAZRXE010000834.1:0-3078 GCA_964603695.1 uncultured Heliomicrobium sp. | reverse complement strand
CCTCCTGCGAACTGCTAATCCTCATAACTGGATAAACGCCGCCATGCTATGTCCGCAAACTCAAAAGCGTCAACTTGCCGGTTTCCAGCGCAACACAGGTTTGCGTGCCGCCGCTGCTTCATCCAGTCTGCCGATGCGCGTGGAGTGTGGCGCGTTCTTCACCAGTTCAGGGTTTTCCTCGGCTTCGCGGGCAATGGATTTCATGGCGTCAATGAACAAATCGAGTTCGTCGCGGCCTTCGCTTTCGGTGGGTTCGATCATGATTGCGCCGGGCACGACCAACGGGAAGTAAATCGTCATCGGATGGAAGCCGTAATCAATCAGCCGTTTGGCGATGTCCAGCGTATGCACGCCGAATTTCTGTTGGCGTTTGTCGTTGAAGATGACTTCGTGCATGGCCTTGCCTTCGATGCCGACTTCGTAAACTTCCTTCAAGTGATGGGCGATGTAGTTGGCGTTGAGTACGGCGGTTTCGGTGGCTTCGCGCAAGCCTTCAGCGCCGAGCGTCAGGATGTAGCACAAGGCGCGCACCAGCACCGAATAATTGCCGTGAAAGGCGCGGACACGGCCAATGGATTGCGGGCGGTTGAAGTCCAGACGGTATTTGCCGTCTTCGACAACCACGCGCGGGAAGGGAAGAAATGGCTCCAGTTCAGCAGTCACGGCAATTGGGCCTGCGCCGGGGCCGCCGCCGCCGTGCGGCGTGGAAAAGGTTTTGTGCAAATTCAGGTGAATCACGTCCACGCCCATATCGCCGGGGCGCGTGACGCCGACCAGCGCGTTCATGTTCGCGCCATCCATATAAACCAAGCCGCCTGCTTCATGCAGAATCCGGCAGACTTCTTCGATATTTTCTTCAAACAGCCCCAGTGTCGAAGGATTGGTCAGCATCAACGCGGCCACGTCTTCATTAACCGCCGCGCGCAAGGCTTCCAGATCAACCGCGCCTTCGGCGGTGGATTTGATCGTCTTGACCTGATAGCCGCAGACTGCCGCCGAAGCAGGGTTCGTGCCGTGCGCCGAATCGGGAATCAGGACGACTTTGCGGGCGTTGCCGCGCGCTTCCAGACAGGCGCGAATGACCATCAAGCCGGTCATTTCGCCTTGTGCGCCGGCGGCCGGTTGCAGGCTGACGCCGGGCAGTCCGGTGATTCCCGCCAGACTGTCTTCCAGCCGTTTGAGCAATTCCAGATTGCCTTGCGCCAGTTCGTCGGGCAAATAAGGATGCGATGCCGCGAAGCCGTCGAAGCGTGACACGCGTTCATTGATCTTCGGGTTGTATTTCATAGTGCAGGAACCCAGCGGATACATCCCGAAATCCACCGCGTAGTTCCAGGTGGAAATGCGCGTGAAGTGGCGAATCACGTCCACTTCGCTGACTTCCGGTAATTGGGCCGGATCATCATCGCGGCGCAGGTTCGCGTCGAGCAATGAATCCAGCGGTTCGGCTTCGACATCCAGCGCGGGCAGGTGATAGCCGAGTTTGCCAGGACGCGAACGTTCAAAAATCGTGGCTTCGTTTTGATTGATATGAGTGCTTACTTTCTTAATCACAGCAGTTCCTTTCAAAAGTGGGCGGCCAGATTGTCCAGCGCCTCGCCGGTGACGCGATTGACCGTCCACTCATCCATCGGCGTTGCGCCGATGGATCGGTAAAACTTGATTGCCGGTTCGTTCCAATCCAGAACCCACCATTCCAACCGCCCGCAGTTTCTGTCTTTGGCCAGATTGGCCAGATAGGCCAGCATCATTTTGCCTATGCCTTTGCCGCGCGCTTCGGGTTTGACGAACAGGTCTTCCAGATAAATTCCCGGCTTGCCCAGAAACGTCGAAAAGTTATGAAAGAACAGGGCGAAGCTGACCGGCGCTCCGTCAAGATAGCCAAACACGACTTCCGCCACCCGGCGCTTGCCGAACAGTGCTTCGCGAATCGTTTCTTCTGTGGCGACGACTTCGTGCAGCAGTTTTTCGTAATCCGCCAGATCGCGAATGAAGGCCAGAATCAACGGCACGTCGGCAGCGGTCGCTTCTTGAATGACGAAGCCGGGAAGTTTGGTCTGAAACTCCATCAGATTGTTTTCAGTGCTTCTATCAGTGCGTCAATCTGCGCTTTAGTGGTTTGTTCCGTCACGCAGACCAAAATCTCGTTCTTCATTTCCGGAAAGAAGCGATCCAGCGCCAGGCCGCCGAAGAGGTGTTGGCTTTGCAACGCGGCCAGTACTTCGCTGGCGGGTTTCGGGCAACTGACGACGAACTCATTGAAAAACGGCGACGAGAATCTCAGTTTGTAACCGCTGAGCGCGCCGATTTGTTTGGCGGCGTAATGCGCTTTTTGGACGTTTTGTTCAGCGACTTCGCGAACGCCTTGCCGCCCCATCGTGGACAGGTAAACGGTGGCCATCAGCGCGTACAAGCCCTGATTGGTGCAGATGTTGGAAGTCGCTTTTTCGCGGCGGATGTGTTGTTCGCGCGTGGCCAGCGTCAGTACGTAGCCCGAACGGCCATCGTGGTCGAATGCCTGTCCGACCAAACGACCCGGAATCTGGCGTTGCAGTTTTTCGCGGCAGGCGAAAAAGCCGCAGTAACTGCCGCCGAAGCTGATGGGAATGCCGAAGGATTGCGCTTCGCCGCAGACTATGTCCGCGCCGGCTTTGCCCGGAGCTCGCAACACGCCCAGACTCAGGGCTTCGGCGACGACCACCACAAACAGCGCGCCGACTTTGTGCGCGGCATCGGCCAGCTTCTGCATTTCTTCAACACCGCCGAAAAAGTTCGGCGATTGTACAATCACCGCGCCCACGTCGTTGCCGAGTTCGGACATCGCTTCAACCTTGAGCGCGCCGGTGGCGTCGTCAAAGGGCAGCGTGATTTCCTCGATGCCGGCGTTGCGGATGTAAGTGTCCACTACCTGACGGTATTCGGGATGCAGGTTTCCGGCCAACGCGACTTTGGTTCGTCCGGTGACGCGCTCGGCCATCAGCACGGCTTCGGCGGCGGCTGTCGAACCGTCGTAAAGCGAAGCGTTCGACACATCCATGCCGGTCAGTTCGCAGATCATCGTTTGATATTCGAAGAACG
>CAZRXE010000833.1:0-3878 GCA_964603695.1 uncultured Heliomicrobium sp. | reverse complement strand
CACGTTCGTATGCCAGCCAGGCCATCGGAAAATCGTTGGGATGCAGGTCGTAAGCCTTCTGCCAGTAAGGATGCAGATGCAGCGGAATGAAATGTACGCTGCATCCGATGCCGCGCTCGGCCATTTGTTGAATGAAATCTTCGCGGCTGATGCCCGCCGCATCGTCCAGCCGGATAGCGTACAAATGCCAGGCGTGCAGGTCGCCGTCTTGCGGTTGCGGCGGCAGAATCACCGGCAGGTTGCGCAATTCAGCGTTGTAGCGTTCGGCCATCGCCTGACGCCGCTCCTGAAAATCCCAGGCTTTTTTCAACTGTTGAAGCCCGATGGAGGAAGCGATGTCTGTCAGGTTGTATTTGAATCCGGGTGCGATGACTTCGTAATGCCAGGCGGGTTTGGAAGACGTGTAGCGGTCGAAAGCATCGCGGCTGATGCCGTGCAGACGCATGGCACGGCATCGCTCGGCGATGGCTTCATCGCGTGTGACGATCATGCCGCCTTCGCCCGTGGTGATGGTTTTAGTCGCGTAAAAACTGAAGACAGTGGCGTCCGTGTCCAGCGCACCAATAAGTTGGCCTTGATACGTCGTCGGCAAAGCGTGCGCGGCGTCTTCCACAATTTTCAATCCGTGGCGGCGCGCGATTTCGATGATCGGCTCCATGTCGCAGGACAGGCCGGCGAAGTGAACAGGGATGATGGCTTTGGTGCGCGCGGTGATGGCGCGTTCGATTTTTTCAGGATCGAGATTGAAGGTTCGCGGATCAATGTCCACGAAAACAGGATCAGCTCCCAGATGCCGGACGACACCGGCGGTAGCGGTGAATGTGTAAGGAGTAGTGATGACTTCGTCGCCCGGCCCAACGCCGAAGGCTTCCAGCACCAAATGCAAACCGGCGGTCGCTGAATTGACAGCCAGTGCTTGTACTCCGCCGCTGATGAAGTCGGCAAATTCACGCTCGAATCGTTGAGTCTTCGGCCCGGTCGTCAGCCAGCCTGACCGCAGCGAGTCCACGACCTCGGCAATCTCTTCTTCCCCAATGTCGGGAAGAGCGAATGGCAAAAAGTTCTTCATAAGGTTTCAAAATATCTATGCGTTTGCTTCAAGGCGTGGGGTCGAAGGCGGGATACTTTTTCAGGGGCACCTTAGCGCGGTTGATGGGGTAATCGCGCGCGCGAGAATAAAGCACAGGTTAGAACCGGAAAGCAAGCGAATATTTTGCGGGTGACCAATGATAGGTTGGCGATGTGGATGTTGTCTTCCCGCCCGCGCCCGGTATACCTTGCAAGACGGAAAACGGTTCTGCGTTCCGCCAACGTTTCACTGAACAATCACACTCAAGCCCCGATTTTTCGACCGTTCGATCAATGGGCGGCCTGTCGCCGGTTCCTTTCACTTTGGAGGTTACACGTGAAATATCCGAAACTACTGATTGTCGTGGTTTGCCTGTCGTTGCTGCCGATTCGCGCGTTTGCGCAGGAGCCGGCGGAAAAAAAGCTGGACAAGAAAGTCGAGCAGAAAGCGCTGGCAATGCTCGATGAACTGATCGAGGAAACAGCGTCGTTCAAGCTGCCGGAAAACCGCGCGCGAATTCTGACGTTGGCGGCGGATATGCTTTGGCAGCACGACGAGAAACGCGCGCGGGCGCTGTTTGGCGAAGCGATGTCGGGATTGGCGCGGGCCATCCGCCAGCCGGAAGATTCGCCCGAAGCCGTTCCCGAAAATTTCTATTGGCAGCTTTTCCAGGTTCGACAGGAAGCAGTGCAATTGATCGCGGGCCGCGACGTGCAATTGGCATTGGATTTTCTGGCGGCCACCCGCCCGGCGGAAAGCAAAACCCTCACCTACAGCCCTGACAACGAAGCGCAGATTGAAATGATGCTGACGCATTTGATTGCCCGTCGCGATCCGAAAAAAGCCTTGCAAACCGCCAAGGAAAAACTGGCCGCAGACAAGCATCCCAATGCCGTACTCGGCTTGCTTGGCGAATTAAGCCGGAAAGACCGGGCAGCGGCGCAGGAACTGGCCGACGCCATCGTCGCCAAGCTTCGCGCCAACAGCCCACTGGATTATGAATCCGCAGTTGCGGCCATTGGCCTGCTTGTTTACGCGCCGCCGCCGAGCGCCAATGCCGAAGCCGAGGGGGCTGGAATTAAACCTTTAATTTCACCGGCAACAGCGCGCGAAATGATCGAAAAAGCCGCCGCCTCCGCAGCCGCTGCAATGGCGGTGGCGCGCAAACAAAACGATTCGGAGCAGCGAGGCTACGCCGTCAATTTGCTTCAACAGTTGAAATCCATAATGCCGCACATCGAAAAATACGCGCCGAGTAGCGTGGCCGCGCTCAAACGCGGATTCGCAGAATCCGAACAGGTGATGGATGCAAACCAACGCCGGTGGAACGAATTGAATGCGCTGGCTGAAAAAGGCTCGCCGGAAATGTTGATCGAAGCCGCCGCCAAAGCTTCGCCGGAAATGAAAAGCAGTTACTTTCAACGCGCCGCCCAAATCGCCCGTGAAAAAGGCGGCCCGGACAGCGCGCGCCGACTCATCAACGAACAATTTCCCGAAGGCCAACAACGCCAACAAGCCCTGCGCGATCTGAATCAACAAACCATGTGGCAGCGCATCAACGAAGGAAAGTTCGACGAAGCCCGCCAATTGGCCGCCGCGCTGCGCAATCCAATCGAGCGCGCCAACCTGTTGATGCAAATGGCTTCGATTGCCCTCAACACGGACAAAAAGGAAGACGCCAATCAATTGCTGGCTGAAGCCTGGAATCTGGTGGAAGGTCCCGCCGAGTCCAATCCGCAACTCAACACCCAACTACAAATCGCCGGCGGCTATGTCCGGCTCAATCCGTGGCGCAGCTTCGAGATTCTCGAAGCGACCATTGACCGCTTCAATGAACTATTCGCCGCCAGCGCCCTGCTGGAAAACTTTGATCAGCAAGGCTCTTTCCGCAACAACGAAATGTTGATGACCAGCAGCGGAAGCGGCAGAGCTTACCAATACCTTTGGCATTACGTGCAGCATCTAGGCGAACTGTCGCGCACTGATTTGGAACGCGTGCAAACGTTGATTGGCCGCTTTGCCCGCGTGGAAGTCCGCACTCAGATCCGCTTGGGCGTGCTTCATCGGTGTTTGCGCGGAGGCGAAGGCGAGGTGAGTGGGCGAAGCGGCATTGGCATCGGCAGGAGTTACGGCAGAGGCAGTTTTGTGCAGATTCATTGAATTGCCGATTGCCCGCCGGCATACACCGCGCGCGGATGTTCCAGCCCCGCGAAATAGGCCAGTTCGCGGTAATCCCGGCAATCGTGAATGACGAAATCGGCGCGCTTACCTGCTTCGAGCGAACCGATTTCGTCGCCCAATCCCAAACTGTAAGCCGCGTTGACGGTCGCCGCAGTCAGAGCTTCGGCAGGCATCATTTTCATTTGAGTGCAAGCCAGCGTCATCGCCAGCAACATCGAAGCCACCGGCGAAGAACCCGGATTAAAATCCGTCGCCAGCACCACCGCCAAACCAGTCTCGATCATCCCCCGCGCATTGGCGTAAGTTTGCGAACCGATCATCAACACCGAACAAGGAAGCAGAACCGACTGCACCATTGCGGATTGCAGATTGCGGATTGCGGATTGGTCGGCTTGTTCCAGATGATCCGCCGTCGCCGCGCCAAGTTCCGCCGCGAGCGCCGCGCCAGCGCCACGCGAAAGCTGATCGGCGTGAACGCGCAGTTTCAAGCCAAGCCGTTTGGCCACCGACAAAATCCGCCGCGATTCTTCCACCGTGAACGCGCCTGCTTCGCAAAACACGTCGCAGAATTCGGACAGCTTTTCAGCAGCCACGCGCGGCAGCATTTCTTCGGCGATCAGATCAAGAT
>CAZRXE010000832.1:0-2055 GCA_964603695.1 uncultured Heliomicrobium sp. | reverse complement strand
ATCGTACGCGGGATTGCGACGCCTGGGCAAAAAAGTCGTGTATGCCCGCTACGAAGGCGAAGGCCACACGCCAACCACGTGGCGACGACCCAATCAGATGGATTATCTCAACCGCCTGCTGGTGTGGTTTGACGAACACCTGAAAACGTCGCAATGACCAGAGAGTGCGCCGAAAAGCTGCCGAATAAGTCGTCTCACCGGATGTTTTCAACCATTGAATGCTGGGCATAACGTTCCTCTTAAACCATTCACCCGAAGAAATAGACCATTGATGCAGTAATAGCGACGGTTGATAAAAAAACGATACAACCAACTGCCGCCGGTATAGTAGTTTCCAGCCAGTCGCCGATTCCGGCGAATAGATAAACACACAAATAGTCAGGAATTTATGTTACTGCCAACGCTGTCTGTGTCGCGGCGAGGCTGGCCGTTGTTGTTAATGATCCTGTGTTCGTTCTTGTTTGCAGCGTGTTCCAGTGCCGCAAGCAAGAATGCCGCCGAAAAGGATCACGAAGCGGAACGTCTGACCAAAACCGTTTTTGCCGAAAAGCTCGGCGCATATCTCGTTTACTCGCCGTTGAAAGCGGGCAAGTCCAGTACGTTCGCGCTGCATCTCACCGATTTGGGTGAAGGCGTACCCGTTGCCAAAGCTGAAGTCACGCTCAACCTTCGCTCCAAAGGAAATCAAGCCGCGACGACTTTCAAAGCGAAGGCAAGCGAGACTGTCGGCGTATACACCGCCGAAGTCGCACTGCCCAAAGCAGGGGAGTATTACGCTGAACTCCAAATCAATCATCCGCAATTCAGCGGACGCCTGACGATGACGGATTTTGACGTGGAGTAAATGAGCGGATGCATCAGGCAGAATCTTCATTTGGAGCTAAATCCAGCGTGAAACCAATGCAGCGGAAAACGTTGTTCTCCGGCTTCCCCAGATTGGCCTTTAAGAGCAGGAGGGCAATTTTCGTTTTCGGGACGGTCTGTTTGCTTTGCTTTCTTGCAGTGCAACCTTACGCGCAAGTGCCTGATGCGGTAAAAATTGTCGAGCCGGTGGAATTGCCGAATCCGCCGCGCCGTCCTGTGCAATTGGTCGGTTATACCATCACGCTCGACAAAGCCACTGAATGGTTCCAGCGGGAAAACCCGGAATTGCGCGCGGCACAAACCAGATTGAGACAAGTTCAGACTGCC
Organism: uncultured Heliomicrobium sp.; assembly: GCA_964603695.1. Classification (GTDB taxonomy): domain Bacteria; phylum Acidobacteriota; class Blastocatellia; order RBC074; family RBC074; genus RBC074. The sequence goes on along the minus strand of CAZRXE010000832.1, from coordinate 864 downwards.
AAAGCTGCTGATGTGGATATTGGTCGAGCAGAACGCGAACTTGCAGAGTTGGCGCGCACCGGGTTGCTCGAACTCAAACGAAACTTTTATGAAGCCGTGCTGGCTCGCCAGTTGATTTACGAAGCCGAAGAGAACCTGAGTTTTTACGACAACTACATCAACCGCTGGCAAGCCCGCTCGGAAGAGGGCATCGCGCCCGAAAGCGAAGCGACGAAATGGAAATTTGAGCGCGCGCGGGTGATGGATGCCTTGTCTGAACTGAAGTTGAAGGAGAGATTGGCGCGCATACAGTTTTTCGCCTTGCTCGGCGGTGCGAACTCGACCAATTATGGCCAACTGTTGACTTATCTGGATGAAGCGCCCTCCGCACCATTGCTCATCAATCTGGAAACCTTGGTTGACGCGGCAAGTCGTCAGCGGCAAGAAGCGGCCAATACGCCAAATTTCAAATCTGAAATCTGGAGACAAGTCGAATCTGCTTACGTCGCCGCCGAAACGCATCGTGAGCGTGCCGTCACGATCAAAACTCAACAGATCGCCCAATCGGAATACCTGCGCGGCGTGGCCGCGTCATATTACAACGAAGGCGAAACAACACTCCTCGTCCTGCTCGATGCGCAACGCGCGCGTTGGGAAGTCCGGCAAAAGTATTGGCGCGCCCTGGTTGATTACTACATCAGCCTTGCCGAGTTGGAAGCCGCCGTCGGAAACCCGCTCAAGGAGATCAATCCATGACGTTATTGCCCGGAAATTTATCGCGGCGCTCGAAGGTCGTGATGTTGTCTGTCTGCGCAGCACTTGTAATGGTTGCGGTCTTTTTTATGACTCGCAACACCCAACCGATTGCTCGCGCCGCAGACAGCG
>CAZRXE010000831.1:0-1598 GCA_964603695.1 uncultured Heliomicrobium sp. | reverse complement strand
GGCGGCTTGCGGCTGCGGTTTGAGTAAAGGCGATAGACAGGATTTACAGGATTTGTTCAGGATGGTCAGGATGGAAAAAAACGCGGGCCGCAGCTTGAAAACACCTCCTGTTCATCCTGAACAAATCCTGTAAATCCTGTCCGGGTATATTGCCCACTTACGCAATAAAGGTCGGCGCGGTGACGGCGGTGTAATCTGTGGCTTTGCGCGACAAGCGCGTGAAGAAGCCCGCCGCATTTCCACCCAATAAATACACGCCGTAATTCGGCAACAGCGCATTCACTTCTTCGCCGTCGTCAATCGGCGCGACTTCAAAAAATCGCTGCGCCACCCAATGTTTCGGAATCAGCGTGGCCAGCGCCAATTGCCAATCCTGCGGTTTGACGAACGCGCCGCAAACGACCGAATCGCCTTCGCAGCCGTAATCCGATTTCAACACCCAGTCTTCGCGATGCAGTTGCTGCACATCGAGCGACGTGATGCGGCGCGTTTCGGGAATGTAATCTTCAATCCAGCGTTGGCACTCCGCCGAAAACAATTCCTTGCGCTCCCACATCAAAGCCATCGCCAATTTGTTTTGCGTGACGACCGAGCCGAAAGGATTGACGACCGTCACGCGGCCTTCGTTTTCGGCTTGCAGCAACAACAGCAATTCGCGGTCGAGCGGATCAGGATCGGCGAACTCTGCCTGATTGGCCCAGATAAGCTCGCGCTCGCCCCACCAATCGGTTTTGTAATGCCGGACGATCATGTCCACCGCCTCGCCCATCACCGTCACACGCCGCTCGGCATCTAATCCCAAATTAAACGGCGAACCAAACACAACGCGGCAGCCGCGCTCTTCCAGCCAGCGTTTGTAAATCGCCATCATGCTCAGGTCTTCGGGCAAATCGGTGGGATAGATGATGCCGATTGATTGCGGATTGCGGATTGCGGATTGCGGATCGTCTTCTTCACCCAATCGCGCCTGATGCGAAGCAACGAGCATTTGCCAAAAGTCTTCGGCAAAGTCCGCGTTCGGATCAACTGCGTTCGCTGAGTAAGGATGCAGCAGTTCGTTGAGCAGCACGGCCTCGGCTTCGCCCGAAGGCGTGTCGGAATTCATTTCGCAAGCGCGAATGCGGCCATCGGTGCAAAGAAACAAATCCACGCGCGCAATGCCATGCCAGCGTCCGCCCGAAGCCAGCCACATCATTTTCTGAAACGGTGTCAGTCCGAAAAACTCATCCAGCAATTCGGGATGGTCGAGTACCACTTCGCTGACTTCGTGATAAATCGCGCCGACGCATTCGGCGACGTGCGCCAATTGATCGGCTTGCTGTTGACTGAGCATCACCGGTTGCAGGCGAAAGCGCTCGCGTCCGCCCAGCCACGGATCGGAGATGATGTTCGTGGCATAAAGCATCTGCGCGAATTCGCCGTAAGAAAGTTGCATGGGTCAGCCTTTGAATTCGATTTCGTAAAACGTCCGGCGTTCCGAACCGTTGTTGCCGGGCCAGATGGCCCAGGGTTCCCACGCGCCGCTTTCTTTTCGCAAACCGCGCGTGTGGATGCGCACCCAGCGATGATCGCGCGCCACTTCGATCACATTGTACAGC
>CAZRXE010000830.1:0-3057 GCA_964603695.1 uncultured Heliomicrobium sp. | reverse complement strand
CGTCGCCGCCGCCATCAGCGATTACCTGTTTCACCACAACGCCAACACGCACTGGGCTTATCCCACGAGCGCCGAAACCGACGCGTTGCTGTTGGAGGCCCGTCAGACCTTCGCGGACTTTTTCAACTGCGAAGCCAACGAAGTCAGCTTCGGCGCGAATATGACGACGATCACCTTTCACGTCGGACGCGCGCTCGGACGCGGTTGGAATCCGGGCGATGAAATCGTCGTCACCGAACTCGACCACCACGCCAACGCCGACACCTGGCGCGAACTGGCCAAAGATCGCGGCCTGACCATCCGCACCGTCCGCCTACTGACCGAAACAGGCCAACTAGATTGGGAAGACCTGGAATCCGCCATCAACCGCAACACCAAATTGCTGGCCATCGGCGCAGCGTCAAATGCCCTGGGCACGATCAGCGACGTGCAACGCGCGGCAAGATTGGCGCACGCAGTCGGCGCGCTGGTTTACGTGGACGCGGTTCATTACGCTTCGCACGAACTGCCGGACGTGCGCGAACTGGAATGCGATTTTCTGGCCTGCTCGGCGTATAAGTTTTACGGCCCGCACATCGGCGTCCTCTATGGCCGAGGCGATTTGCTGGCGTCGCTGGACGTGCCCAAACTCCAACCCGCGCCCATCGAAGCCCCAGACCGCCTGGAAACCGGCACGCAAAACCACGAAGGCATCATCGGCGCGGCGGCAGCAGTCAACTTCATGGCGTCTTTGTCCAAAGTCGGCGTCGAAGGCGCAACCCGCCGCCAACGGTTGCAAAACACTTTCGCCGCCTTGCACGAACGCGGCCTGGAACAAGCCGCGCAACTCTGGGAAGGCCTGCGCGCCATCGAAGGCGTGACGGTTTACGGCCCCGCTCCCGACCAACCGCGCACTTCGACCATTTCCTTCACCGTCAAAGACCTCCCGTCCGAAGAAGTCACCAAACACCTGGTCGAACGCGGCGTCTTCACCTCGCACGGCGACTTTTACGCGCAAACCGTGGTCGAACGGCTGGGCAAAACCGAGCAAGGCTTGGTGCGCGCGGGCTGCGCCTGTTACACGACCGATGAAGAAGTCGCTCGCCTGATTGACGGCGTGCGCGAGCTTGCGCAAAGCTGATCCCGACAGATTCAATCAAACAAGAAAATCCCCATGGCTCGAAACGATGAACCAATTGTTGAAGATGCTTTAGGCCACCACGCCTTGGCGCGCAGTGTCGGCCATCGCGTGTTGAAGTGTCACCGCCTTATGTGATGGGCATTTGCGGCTCTTGGGGCGCGGGCAAAACCAGTTTTCTGCTCAAGCTGCGAACATATTTGGGCGGCGATTTTCGTTTGTCGGATGAAGACACGGCAACGCTGACCGAGAAGGAAAAAAAGGATGAAGAGCTGATAAATGGGCTGCGCGAGCAGCGGCGTGGAAAGTGGTTTGCGGAAGAGCGTTTTCGATTTCTGAAAGTCCGTGGCGACCGCGAATTGTATTTGATCTGGTTCAATCCCTGGCAACATCAGTTTGAATCGAGTCCGATGGTGGCCCTGCTCAATGAAATCCGTCAGCACTTCACGCTCAAGAAAAAGCTGATGGATGATGCCGGGCGTGTTGGGAACATCGCGCTTCACGCCACGCTGAAAGCCATCGGCGAAGCGGCCAAAGGATTGAAAATTCCTTTGCCCAGCGTTCAGGGCTACACGGAAAGCCGTCGCGAATACGAAGCCGATAACTTTTCGGCTTCGCTGACTTCACAGCGGTTTCGGGAATTGTTTGAACAAGCAATCAGCGAAATCACCGACGGCAAAGGATTACTGGTCATTTTCATTGACGACCTGGATCGTTGCGAAGGCGATGTGGCCTACCGTTTGTTGGAAGCGTTGAAGCTGTATCTGAACGCGAAAAACTGCGTGTTCGTCCTGGGGCTGGATCAGCAGCAATTGGAAAACGCCATTGCCAAAGCCTTTTCGGGTGATAAGGAAGACCGGGCGAGATTTCGCCCGATGGCGCGTGATTATCTGAGCAAGATGTTTCAGGGATTGTTTCTGCTGCCGGTTCCGCGACAGGCTGAAGCTTACGTCGAAGACCTGCTGGATTTTAACGACGACGATTTCAACAAATTGCTTAAACGGCTGTTTGAATTCACCGAACAGGACAGACCGCAACTGATTCAAGCAATGGATCAAAACCTGCCGCACAATCCGCGCAAGATCAAATCGTTCATCAACTCCTGGAAACTGTATTTGGAATCTTTGCCGGAAAGCACCACTCAGTTGGATTGGCGGTTGACCGTCATCCTGCATTATCTGGCGCAGTTTGAAGAACCGCTGTTTCGCAAAGTCGAAGAATCTCCCACGTTTTACAACGAAGAAGTCGTTCCGTTTTGCCGCAACGGTTTCAGCGACAGTTGGCGCTTTGATGGGTTGCGGCTGCCTTATGGACTGACGGCGGCGGTCGAAACTCCGCCCCCCATTGAAGACGAAAGCGGCGGTTCGACGCCGGTTGGCTCTTCGAGAAAATCGGAACTGAGTGAAGCGGAAAAGAAAGAAAAGCGTGAACGTGAAATTGCGGCAGGCAAGTGGCATCCTGGCGAACGCATGTTCTGGGTCAGCCGGTTGATTCTGCAAATGGGCGGTATCGGTGCCGTGGGCGATAACGAAATATTGCGTCATCTGCTTCACACCGGCACGCCGCAGCAATCGGCGGAGAACAAAGAGTAAAACTTTATGCCGACATTACCGGTAGACATCGAACTCAACTACAAACTGCCGCTTTCGTGGCAATACGACAAAGTCGAGTTTCTGGGCTTGCCGCATCTGAAAGACAATCGCCCGCTGAGGCTCGGCGAAATCTTCATCCCGTTGCGGTTTGAACACTCGCCCGGCTCGTCGCGGTTCAAAACTTCGCCCGAAGAGCCGGCAACGCTCTTTCTGCCCAAACTGCTGAAGGAACACAAACATCTGGTGGTGCTGGGCGATCCGGGTTGCGGAAAATCCACGCTGGTCAAACAGGTCACCCATTCCTTCAGCACCTCTTCTCCGCCAAGCTGGACAAAGCATTTCGGCAAT
>CAZRXE010000829.1:0-3418 GCA_964603695.1 uncultured Heliomicrobium sp. | reverse complement strand
CCCGGCTCAGGACTAGGGAAAACCTCCGGTCGCGGCAACAAAGGACAAAAGTCGCGCTCCGGCTATTCGGCCAAGCGCGGTTTTGAAGGCGGACAGATGCCGTTGCATCGTCGTTTGCCCAAGCGCGGTTTCACCAACATCTTCAAGCGTGAGTGGGCAGAAGTGAATCTGGAACGGCTCGAAGCGGCGTTCGACGCTGGCGTGACCGTTACGCCGGAAGCCCTGGTCGAAAAAGGACTGGTCAGAAAATCACTGCAAGGTTCGATTGCCGTTTTGGGCAAGGGCGAACTGAGCAAAGGATTGACCATCAATGCGCATCGTTTTACCGCCTCCGCCAAACAGAAAATCGAAGCTGCGGGCGGTAAGGCGGAAGTCATTTCTGTGAAGTCCGGTGAATAACCCGATTCCCGGCGTCTTTCTAAATGGTCAAGGGGCCAAGGGGTAGTTATGCTCGAGTCATTTCTCAACGCAATTCGTAACCTGTTTAAAGTTCCGGAATTGCGCAAGCGTGTGATCTTTACGCTGGCCATGTTGGCGGCCTATCGTTTCGGAATTCACGTGCCGGTTCCAGGATTGGATCAAGAGGCGCTCAAGAATTTTTGGAATCAGGCTGCGGGCGGATTGTTCGGCGCGCTAGACCTCTTTTCCGGCGGTAACTTCCGCAGAATTTCGATTTTCGCGCTCGGCATCATGCCTTACATCACTTCCTCTATCATTCTTCAGTTGATGACCTCGGTCTATCCGGCACTGAAGAAAATCCAGGAAGAAGGGGAATTGGGACGCCGCAAAATCAATCAGTACACCCGCTATTTGACCGTAGTGCTGGCACTGATTCAGGGCGTAAGTCTGGGTTATTGGCTGCAACGGCAGGCAGATTCCACCGGACGGCCTTTGGTGCTTGGTTCCGGAGGCATCGGGTTTTCGCTGATTGCGATGCTGACGCTGACAGCCGGCACTATTTTGGTGATGTGGATTGGCGAGCAAATCACTGAACGCGGCATCGGCAACGGAATCAGTTTGCTGATTTTCGCAGGCATCGTCGTCGGTGTTCCTAACGCAATTCAGCAATTGTGGGGACGCGTCAAAGACCCCGGATCGGCAGTTGTCGTATTGATCTTGCTGGTGGTAATGCTGGCGGTGACCGCCGCCATAGTGTTTTTCGAGCGAGGAACCAGAAAAATCCCGACCAACCATACACGTCGAATGGTCGGTAACAAGATGGTCACCACACAGTCTTCGCACTTGCCGCTGAAAGTGAACATCGCGGGCGTCATTCCAGTTATCTTCGCCTCCTCGGTTTTGGCAATTCCGCAAACTCTGGCCACCTTCGGCAATTGGAGCTGGCTGCAAGCGGTCAATACTGCTCTCAGCGGCGGACATCCTGTTTACGAACTACTGTTCATCACGGGAATTGTCTTGTTCTCGTTCTTCTATGTTTCCATCGTTTTCAACGCGGATGAAGTCGCGGAAAACCTGCGGAAGCAAGGAGCGTTCGTTCCGGGAATTCGCCCAGGCAAACGCACTGGCGATTATCTGAATTCAATCTTGGTTCGGTTAACGACGGTTGGTGCGTTGTATCTAGTTGTTGTTTGTTTGATTCCGCAGATTATGATCAGCGGATTCAAAGTGCAGTACCTGCCGTTTATCGGCCCGTGGCTTGATAGCGTGATCCAGAACATTCCTGGTGTCAGCTGGATTCTGACCGGCTTGGGAATTTCTTTCTACTTTGGCGGAACCAGTTTGTTGATCGTCGTCGGCGTGGCAATGGATACGATCAGCCAAGTCGAAGCGCAGTTGGTGATGCGCCATTATGATGGTTTCCTGGGACCGCGTGGCGGCAGATTGCGCGGCCGACGCGCAACGTAAAAGTAAATTGGGAGAAGAGCCATTTAGAATTATGTCGAGAATTATTGTGATGATAGGGCCGCCGGGAGCAGGAAAGGGAACGCAGGCCCGTCTGCTGTCGGAAAAGTACGGCTATCCGCAAATCTCGACAGGCGACATTTTGCGGGAGATGGCGCAAGCCAATACTCCACTGGGTCTGGAAATTAAAGTGACGCTGGCCAGCGGGAAATTGGTTGACGACGAAATTCTTGCTCAGGTGATTCTAGCTCGCACTTCACAGTCGGATTGCAAAGATGGATACATCCTTGATGGTTACCCGCGCACTATCAATCAGGCGCAGTTGCTGGAAGAACTATCGGAAAAACAAAGTAAGGAAGTTTTTCTGGTGCGAATCATGATTCACGAGGATGTGTTGTTCAAAAGATTGACGGGGCGGCAAACTTGCCCAACGTGTGGGGAGATTTTCAACATTTATTTCCGTCCCGCGAAACAAGCTGGAATTTGCGATCTGGATGGCGAGCAACTTCAACAGCGTAGCGATGATAATCCAACGTCAGTGACTCGTCGCTTTGAAGAATATAAAACTTCTACTGCACCACTGATTGAGTATTACAGACAAAGCGGACGCTTGGTTGAGATTTATGGTGAAGGATCGGTGAGCGATGTTTTCGACAAGCTCTGCACTGTGATCGAAGGGGTAGTTGCTTGATCCGGAGACTGCCCACAGCGTAATGCCGATAAGGATAAAATGGTTATTCGCAAGTCCCGGAATGAGTTGGACAAAATGCGGCGGGCGGGCTTGATCGTTGCGGAAACGCTACGCGAGTTGCGGAAGATGGTCGAACCGGGAGTGACCACGCACCAACTAGACGCTTTCGCTGAAAAAAAGATTCGCTTCGCCGGAGCCTATCCGACATTTAAAGGCTATCGCAGTTTTCCGGGTTCCATTTGTGCATCGGTCAATGATGAGGTGGTTCATGGCATTCCGTCGGATCGCAAGCTGCGCGAAGGGGACATTGTTAAATTGGATTGCGGTGCAACTTTGGATGGGTACGTTGGCGACGCCGCGATCAGCGTTCCTGTAGGGAAGATTTCACCGACTAACGAAAAATTGCTGGACATCACGCGGGCTTCACTCTTTCGGGCAATGGAAAAGATGGTTCCGGGCAATCGCCTGTACGATGTGTCTTACGCCGTACAGGAGTTCGTAGAAGACAATGGTTTCACCATTGTTCGCGATTTTTGTGGACACGGCATTGGTCAGCGCATGCACGAGGCTCCGCAAGTGCCTAATTATGGCCGTCCGGGAACAGGCCCGAGGCTGAAGGAAGGTTGGGTGCTGGCTATTGAGCCGATGGTCAACGCCGGGACTTATGAAGTCAAAGTTCTGGAAGATGGCTGGACGGTGAAAACCAAAGACGGCAAGGCGTCATCTCACTTTGAGCATACCATCGCCGTCACGGAAGACGGACCAGTGGTGCTGACCGCGTTGGATGATGGCTCATTGATGCTGTAAAAGCGGCTTGCAGGCAGTATCTATTCATTCTCCGGATTTAGCCACAGAGGGCACCGC
>CAZRXE010000828.1:0-3869 GCA_964603695.1 uncultured Heliomicrobium sp. | reverse complement strand
GCGGCCCTGCGCGAAAGCGAAGCGCGGCTGCGGCTGGCGACGCAAACCGGCAAGGTAGGCATCTGGGACTGGGACATCCTGACCAACAAAATTCATTGGACGGATTCGCTCTACATCATTTACGGCTTGTCGCCTCATAAATTCGAGGCCACTGTCGAAAGCTTCCTGCCGCTCATCCATCCTGAAGATCGCGCATCCATTTCCCGGATCGTGGGAGCCGTCCTGAAAGGCGATGGCGGCAACACTTACGAAGCGGAATTCCGCGTCGTCCGCCCCGATGGCCGTGTCATCTGGCTTTACAACAATGCGCAGGTTTTACGCGAAGGCGGGCGTCCCATTCGCATGCTCGGTGCCACGCTTGACATCACACATCACAAACAAACCGAAATCGCACTGCGCGAAAGCGAGGAACGATTTGCCAAAGCCTTCAATGCCAGCCCGTTCATACTGACGATCTCTTCGCTTGAAACCGAAAAGCTGATCGAGGTCAATGAAACCTTCGTCAGCCTGTCAGGCTATTCGCGCGAAGAGGCCATCGGGCGAACCACCGCCGAGCTTGGCGTTTGGTCTGATTCGCAAGATCGCGCGGAAGAGCTGCGCGAAGTGCGGCAATCCGGTTTGGTGCGAAACGCCGAATACCGTTTTCGTGCCCGCACTGGCCGCGAATTTGTCGGTCTGCTTTCCGCCGAAAACATAGAAATCGCCGGCGAACCCTGCGCGCTGACGGTCATTGCCGACATCACCGAACGCAAACAGGCCGAAGAGGCGCTGATTAAAAGCGAGGAACGTTTTGCGCGCTTTATGCAGCATCTGCCCGGCCTGGCCTGGATCAAGGATTTGACAGGCCGCTATGTCTTCGCCAACAAGGGCGCTCGGCGATTATGGCGGAAAAACCGCGCCGAGTTTTTCGGCAGGCTCGACGAGGAAATCTTCCCGACGGAAGACGCGGCGCATTTTCGCGCAACGGATCAAAGGGCGCTGGCCAGCGAAACAGGCATGGAATTCATTGAAGTGACGGAATTCGAGGACGGCCTTTACCATTTCCTGGTTCGCAAATTTCCCATTCCGGGGCCGGACGGCGCGCCATCGTTGATCGGCGGCGTGGCCATTGACATCACCGAACGCATACTGGCCGAGGAAGAATTGCGCAAAGCCGACCGTCGCAAGGACGAATTCCTGGCCATCCTCGCCCACGAACTGAGAAATCCGCTCGCGCCTATCCGCACGGGCCTGCAAGTGCTGCGCATGACCAAAAACGATGCCGCAGTCGCCGAACAGGCGCGCACACTGATGGAACGGCAGTTACAACAAATGGTTCGGCTGATTGACGAATTGCTGGACTTGAGCCGCATCAGTCGCGGCAAGATTGAATTGCGCAAAGAACCTGTGGATATATCCGCCGTACTGCGCAACGCCTTGGAAACCAGCCGCCCGCTGATCGAAGCCGCGCATCATCAACTGACGTTCCAACTTCCGCCCGAACCCGTTTTCGTCGAGGCCGACCTGACACGCCTGGCGCAGGTCTTCGCCAACCTGCTCAACAACGCCGCCAAATACACCGACAAGAGCGGTCACATCGAATTCAGCGCCGCGCGGCAGGAGACCGAAGTCGTGGTTCGCGTCAAGGACAACGGCCTGGGCATTCCGCCGGACATGCTTTCGCGCGTCTTTGAAATGTTCACGCAGGTAGATCGTTCGCTGGAAAAAGCGCGCGGCGGCCTGGGCATCGGTCTAAGCATCGCCAAACGCCTGGTCGAAATGCACTCCGGCCAAATCGAAGCCTTCAGCCAGGGACACGGCACCGGCAGCGAATTCATCGTCCGGCTACCCGTTTTCGCCGACAAAAAAATCCCCCACGACGCGGAAACCGAAGCCCAAACAGCGACTCCCAATCGGCGACGCATTCTGGTGGCAGACGACAACGAAGACGCCACCGCCGCGCTTTCGATCATGCTCCAATTACTAGGCAACGAAGTCCGCGTCGCCAATGACGGCCTGCGAGCCATCGAAATAGCGGAGGAATTTCGCCCCGAAATGATCCTGCTGGACATAGGCATGCCCGGAAAAAACGGTTACGACGTTTGCCGCCACATCCGCCAACAACCCTGGAGCCATTCCGTTCTCATCGCTGCCTTAACCGGCTGGGGCCAGGACGAAGACAAACGCCGCTCACAGGAAGCAGGATTCGACTACCATCTGGTCAAACCCATAGACCCCGGCGAATTGGACAAGCTGCTGAAGGAATTGCGGAAGTGAAGATTGAAGTCATTGCTTCAAGTGTGCCACTTTTGCTTTTCCTTTGGCGTAGACCGTCACCACGAACAGATCGTCATACACCGTATCGTCAATGCTCGGCGCGATGTCGCCGCCCAAAGCTTTGATGAGTTCGGGAACGGTGTTGCTGTGACCGACGATCAACACCGGGCCGGGACTTGTCGAAGCGCGTTCGGCCATTTGCTTCAGGTAGTCCGGCGAAAGCTCGCGCGAATTCATGGCGCTCATTGCCACTGGAACCACGGTTGCGGTCAATCCCAATTGTTTGGCCAGCGGTTCGGCGGTTTGCTTGGTGCGCAGGTATTGCGAGGTGAAGATCGTCTTGATGCCTGCTTTGGCCAGTTTGCGCGCCAGGTCGTCGGCGCGTTTGGTTCCGGCTTCCGTCAAGGGCGGATCGGCGGCGGGCGCGGCGGCTTTTTCGGCGTGGCGGACAAGGTAAACCGTCGTCGCCTTGAAATCGCTTTGCGGCGCGGGCAAGGTCGCGCCGCTTTTCGGCAAAACAAGCAGCAAGACACAACAAAGAGTGAACCACAGAGAGAAGGAACGCATGATTTTCATTGAGAAGCCTTTTGTTTTGAGTTTAGGCGAACGGTGAAGCCGCCGTTTTTTGGGCGCGCAACCAAACCAGCACCGCCCCCGTGACAAGGCCCAGAAGCAAACCGCCTCCGACCAGACTGCCAAGATACACGATCAAGCCGGCAACTCCCCTGATCGAACGCGAGCGGAAAAGAGCGTCCGCGATGCCAACCAAACCCGCCGCCAGACTCCAGCCCAGAACGCTGCCGGCAACCCACCAGCCGGCTTTATGCCAGCCGGCTTTATGAAAGTGCGGACGCAGCAGCGCCGCTTGCCAGAGGCCGACCAGAAGTCCGCCGAGCACCACGCAACTGTAGGGATAATAAGGAAACTCCCGATGCACCAGTTTCGCCAGGTCCACGGCCAGAAACGTCAATCCCAGCCCACCCACGCACGACCAAAACCAGGGCCAAAACCGCCGCAGCAGGTGTCGCATCACGCGGCCTTGCGTCCAGCCAATGCCCGCGCCCATGCCGAGTCCGACCAGCACTTGAACGCCGCCGATGCCCAGAGCTTCGCCAACCAAAGCCATCGCCGCAATCAACGGAATGCCCAGCGCCCAACCGGCTGCCGTCAGACAAGCCCATCCGCCAAAGAACTTCCAATCCGTTTTGCCTTGTTTATTCACACCGACGTTCTCCATAAAACTTTTCGGCAAGTTTCACTTTTCAGATAACACTTGGCTGCTTATTTTCCATTTGCCATATCGAATTTGAAATTGGCTATTGGCCAATCAATTCAGGTATTTCTCGGCAATCAATGACAAATGAAAAATTCCAACTGGTATATGGAAAATGAAAGAAGACTGTCACCTGCTTTTCAAGACTTACGAAACTTGCCAAACATTTCCAGTCAGAAATGTGCCCTGCGGTTTTATTTTTTCTTTCCCATGGCGGCTTTGGCGGCCATGTGGACATATGACCTCAACCTATACACCATAAGCTATCTGACCTCTGCGCCATCTTTGGAACTGGTGCAGACCCGTGGATTTGCAACGGCTGTTCTGGCGCCGATCTTTG
>CAZRXE010000827.1:0-1906 GCA_964603695.1 uncultured Heliomicrobium sp. | reverse complement strand
CGATCCGCATCAATTGATCGAAGGGATGATTATTGCCGCCTTCGCGCTGGGCGCGAAGGACAATTACATCTACATCCGCGGCGAATACTGGTACATCAAGGAAATTTTGGAAAAAGCCATCGCTCAGGCTTACGAACGCGGCTTGCTCGGCAAAGACATTCTAGGCTCCGGATTTGAATGCAACTTGTACGTGCATCCGGGCGCGGGCGCGTACATTTGCGGCGAAGAAACCGCGCTGCTCGAATCATTGGAAGGCAAGCGCGGCCATCCGCGTTTGAAACCGCCTTTTCCGGCGGTCGTCGGTTTGTACGGCGGGCCGACCGTTGTCAACAACGTCGAAACGTTGGCGGTCGTGCCGTGGGTGATTTTGAACGGCGGTGACTGGTACAAAGCGCTCGGCACTGAAAAAAGCGGCGGCACGAAACTTTTCACCGTCAGCGGCCACGTCAACAATCCGGGCAACTTTGAAGTGCCGATGGGCTATCCGCTGATGTCGCTGATTAACAAAGAGTGCGGCGGCATGCTCGGCGGGCGCAAACTGAAAGCGATTATTCCCGGCGGTTCATCCGTGCCAATTCTGACCGCCGAAGAATGCGAAAAGGTCAATCTGGATTATGAATCGGTGGCGGCTGCGGGTTCGATGTTGGGTTCGGGCGGTATCATAGTGATGGACGAAACGGCGGACATCTTCGAAAGCACGATGAACCTGACGCACTTTTACAAACACGAATCCTGCGGCTGGTGTACGCCCTGCCGCGAAGGCACGCGCTGGCTCTACAAAGTCTTCGAGCGGATGAAACGTTACGAAGGCAAACCCGGCGACGTGGAACTGCTTTACGACTTGGCCGACAAGATTCTGGGCAAGAGCTTCTGCGCGCTTGGCGACGCGGCGGCGATGCCTGTGCAGTCGGCAATCAAGAAGTTCCGCGAAGACTTCGAACGTCGTATTAAACACAATCTGGTTCAGCTTCAAAAAGCGGCTGATTAACCAAACAACGACGCGTCTCTCCCCAAACAAACGCGCCTTAACGTAAATAAAGGAGAACGCTATGAATTTCGGCATTTACATGGTCGGAGTGTTGTTGGTTGTTGTTGGTCTGGCTTACGGCGCAAGCCGAATTGGAATCAGTAACACCTGGATTACAATTGTTTGCATCATCATTCTTGGCTTGGGAGTGATGGCCGCAGTTTCCAGAACACGACAGAAAGATCCGCCAACGCAGTAGGATCGTCCGCTCTTATTTCGAGGTTCCGCTTCGTCAAGTCCGGCAGCCTTTGCGGGCGCGCCGGACAAATTCGCAACTCGCCCCCAAGGATCAATGTTGTTTTCGATTCAACAGGCGGCGGCAGAGCCGTGATGAAGTTAGAGCATGGCCTATAGCGATTTCATGCTGAAAAGCGTCAAGCTGGCATTTTCACTGAAGACGGACGAGCAACAAGAGTTATTTGCAAAAATAGTGGATTTCAAAACCAGCGAGCATTTGACGGCCTGTTTGCAGGAATAGGTTTCTCTGGGATTGGCAATCGGCACGCCAAAAGCGCGTTCGGAACTGATTATCGCGCCGATTCTGGTCGAAGCGCGCAAGTTGATGCAGCGTCGTGTTAGTTTGTTTTCCGGCGTCGGATTCGATGTCGCGCCGGATCAAGGGCTGACCGGATTATGCGATTTCATCTTTTGCCGCTCGACGGAACAACTGATGCTGATCTCGCCTTTTTTGGTCGTGGTCGGCTCGGAAAAAGAAGACATCAATCAAGGCATTGCCCGCTGCATCGCCGAAATGGTCGCTGCGCGCATTTTCAACGAACGCGAAGACACCGGCGTCAAGACGATTTACGGCGTCGTCACCGTGGGCAGTATCTCGAAGTTCCTGAAGCTGGAAGGGCAGACGGTGATCGTTGATCGAGG
>CAZRXE010000826.1:0-2820 GCA_964603695.1 uncultured Heliomicrobium sp. | reverse complement strand
TTCGACGTGAAGACAATGAAAGAGCTTTACGAGAAATACAAAGATCAGGGCTTCACAGTCATAGGCGTTTGCGAATACTCGAACGAAGCGGAATTGCGCGGCTTTATCGAAACTTACAAACCGACTTATCCAATTTGCGTTGAAGGCGACGGCAAGATGAAAGACCGCACCGGCACGACGCATTACACCTATCGCAACCAACTTGACGACAATCGCCACTGGGGAACGCCGCTCAACATTCTGATTTCCGACGAAGACATGTTGAAAACAGGCGATGTCGTTACTCGCCGCGTGCGCATTGCGCCGGGCGAAGTTATCAAATCCGAATTTGAAGAATTGATTCGAGAAAAGCTCTCGAAAAAATAGTCTGGAGCAATGATGCTGAACAACTTTTTGCTTGATCCCAAACTTGCGCCGATTGCTGAAAAAGTCGTCGCCGACGAACGCCTGAGTTTTGAAGACGGAATGACACTGTTTCGCAGCGACGATCTGCACGGGGTAGGTCGCTTGGCAGATATTGTCCGCCGCCGCAAACACGACCTGAAGACTTATTTCAACGTCAACCGCCACCTGAATCCGACCAATTACTGTTACGCCGATTGCAAATTCTGCGGCTTTTTCGTCAAACACAATCAGGAAGGCGGTTACACGCACAGCCTGGACGAAAGCCTGAAAGTTGCGCGCGAAGCCGCCGAAGCCGGCGCGACCGAATTGCACATCGTCGGCGGATTGAATACGCGGTTGCCGTTTTCGTACTACACCGATTTGCTCGCAACGCTCAAACGCGAATTTCCCCGGCTGCACCTGAAAGCTTTCACGATGGTCGAACTCGACTTCTTCGCCAAGTTCTACAAGATGACGGACGAAGAGGTGATCGAAAAACTGCGTAACGCCGGTATGGATTCCTGTCCTGGCGGCGGCGCTGAAGTGTTTGCCGAAGCGACGCGCGAAAAAATCTGCACGCACAAAACCGACGGTCAGCGTTGGTTGGACGTGGCGGGCAAGGTTCACAAGGCCGGACTGAGGACTAACGCCACGATGCTTTACGGCCACATCGAAACCACCGAAGACCGCGTGGATCACTTCGTTCGGTTACGCGAACAACAAGACAAATCGGGCGGCTTTCAATGCTTCATCCCGCTGGCCTTTTTCCCGCCGGGCACTCAGCTTTCGCATTTGCCTGGGCCTTCTGGAATTGACAGTTTGAAAGTCATCGCCGTTTCGCGGCTGATGCTGGACAACGTTGACCACATCAAAGCCTACTGGGTGATGCTGGGCAAACGACTGGCGCAAACCGCGTTGCATTTCGGCGCGAACGATTTTGACGGAACCATCTCCAAAGGCGGCGAACTGATGGAGTCTTATCTGGTCGAAGCCAAAAACGAAAACGAAGCGACCCAGGATGAAATCGTCCGCTTGATTACCGAAGCCGGGTTTCAACCTGTGGAGCGCGACACGCTTTATCATCCGCTGCGCGCTTACGCTGCGGCGTAGCTTTCGACCGAACAAGTTGAATCGAATCATCGGCAGCCCGGCGTGGCTGCCGATTTTTTTGGTGCGCCCGGCAGTGCGCGTTTGCTTGAGAGTGAAAGTTCTTGACGACCTCGGCGGGGAGAATCGTTGGCCGGACGGCAATGGTATCCATCGCAAGGGATGCCCGCGTTCCAGGCACAGCTCATCGGAAATTTTCGACCAGAATCAAATCGCTGTCGTTGCGGTCAACTTGCGACCAGAGAAATCTGCGGCCATCCGGCGAAGCTGTGAAGTCATTGAGCATCCGTTTTGGGATCGTGGCGATAATCGAAATCTGCTCGGTGGCAAAGCGGAAAAACTCCAGCGTTGTGTGCGGCTGAGGCTTTGGATTGATGAAGTAAATTCCTTGCTCGCCCATTGCCCAATCGTTTACGGAGACATCGGGCAGAATCTGTTTTTCTTCGCCGCCCGCGGTTGGAACGCGCCAAATGCCCGGTTCGTCAGGCTTTTTGGAGAAATACAGATAGCTGCCGTCCGGCGATTCAAACCCTCTTCGCGCGCCGTTTTTGGTCACTTGCCGAGCTTCGCCGCCTGTGGCGGGCATTTTCCAGATTTGGTCTTGAGCGCCTGACTTGGCGAAATAAATCCATTGCCCATCGCGCGACCAACTCGGAAAAAACTCGTTGCCGTTTTCGGTCGTCAATCGGCGAACCGCGCCGCCGCTTTTGTTGACGACGAAAATATCCCGTTGATCGTTGACGGAAGTGCAATCAAACACGATTTGCGATCCATCCGGAGAAAAGCCGGGAGAGCCGACATACGGGCCATTGAAGTGCGTCAACTGAACCAGGTTTTTTCCATCGCTGTCGGCCAGCCACAATTCACGGTTGCCTGAGCGCGTTGAGACAAACGCGATGCGTTTGCCATCGGCGGAAAACTGCGGTTGCAATTCCTGCCGCGTAGAGCGAATCAGCACGGTTTGAGTGGCTGTTGGGGTGGTAGTCGCTGCAATTTCAAGTTGCCAGATGTTTTGATTGACGACAGTTTGCGAATAAATCAGCCGTTTGGATTGATGCGCCACCCCCAGATTGCCGACTTGTTCTCCGCCGGGCGACAAGCCTTCGGGTTTGCCGCCGCTGGCCGCGATTTTCCACAGCGTGGGATTGCCGCCGCGCGCGGACGAAAAAAACAATTCGTTGCCGTCCGGAGACCACGCCAATCCGAAAATGCGTTTGCTGTCGAAGGTCAGTTGGCGTTCCTGGCCTCCGGCGGCGGGCATGACGAAGATTTCATCCAAGCCGCGAATGAAGGCCAGTGTTTTTCCGTCGGGAGAAAGGGTCGGAAAGC
>CAZRXE010000825.1:0-120425 GCA_964603695.1 uncultured Heliomicrobium sp. | reverse complement strand
TACGCGATCGGGGGAGCAGGGCTGTTACACGCCGGGAGCGGCGATGACGGGCGGTACGACTTACACGCAGGAGACGCAGAGTCCCTGCACGAATCTGACGCCGACGGCGCGAGCGTTGATAGGGAACGCGACGGTGGTCAACCCGACGGCGGCAGGCTTCCTGACGTTCTGGCCGGCGGACGCTCAGCAGCCGCTGGTGGCGACGTCGAACTACGTGACGGGACAGGTCTTCAACCGGTACTTCACGGTGGGCTTGTCGGGGAGCGGGAGCTTCAACCGGTTCGCGCGGCAGACGACGGAGCTGGTGATTGACATCTCTGGCTTCTTCGCGCCTTAAAAAAAACCATCTTGTAACCATTCAGTCCTGGGTGCGCGGCCTTCCAGGCTGCGGGCCTTGTTGGCGAGTCGCTCACTTTTCCGAAATGGTTTGCCTGAAAAGACCCGCAGGCTGGAGGCGCTGCGCTTCCAGCCTGAATAGTTACACCATCTTTCAATTTCGATAATGCCTGTAAGCGAAGTGTACCGACGTGAGTACACTTCGCTTTTGCGTTCCATTGCTCGTGTTGCCTGCCCGCCGTATGATTTGCGCCTTTTACAGCGAGTTCATTTCTCGGATTGGGCAAGACAGGCAAGGCGGGGAAAGAAATGCAGCGACAGGTCGGCGATCATTTCATTCAAAGCAAGCAGGTACGCCAATGCCTCAGACGTTGTTGGTGGTTGGTGGCGATAGAACTGTTCTGCGCGATTATCGCTCTCGGCCAATACCGCTTTGATTCCTGGACGACGGATAACGGCTTGCCGCAAAACTCGATTAACGCAATTACGCAAACACGCGACGGTTATTTGTGGCTGGCGACGCTCAATGGGTTGGCGCGGTTCGACGGTGTACATTTCACAGTATTCGATCGCAGCAACAGCAAAACCATGGCCAGCAACCGTTGCACGGCGTTGCTGGAAGATGCGGACGGGACATTGTGGGTCGGCACAGAAGATAGTGGATTGATGCGCTACCAGGCCGGACGTTTCAGCCGTGTGCTGGATGTCGGTGATTTGCCGCACTACCGTATCTTCGCGCTGCAACGCGAGTCTGACGGCGGCATATTGATTTCGACAACAGGTGGTCAAGTGACCTGGCGTGAAGGCCATAAAGTGACTCAGCCCGCCGACCTTAGACGATTCATCGGCTCTTCCGGCACACAATGGCTGTTGCGAAACACTGAGGCGCAGCGCATTCCGCCCGGACAATCATCTCAAACCCTGCGCCTGCCTTATCCATCACCGCTCAGCTTGCAACAGTTGATGAATCTACGGCTTTTTGAAGATCGTCGTGGTGATTTGTGGATAGGCGCACCGGATTGGGGAATTGCCAGAATCGGAAGCGACGGGGGATCCATTCATTTTTCTGAAAAAGACGGCATACCAAAAATTGAATCGTTCGAGGCCATTGCCAATGACGCAGATGGCGCGGTTTGGTTCGTCTCACGTCGCCAAGGCGCAGTCTGTTTTCAGCAAGGACGTTTCAGCGTCTATACCCCCACTGAAGGCTTGCCCAGCTTGTTCATCTCCGCATTGTTCAAGGATCGTGAAGGAACTCTTTGGATGGGCACGACCAATCGTGGTTTGGTGCGCGTCAGTCGCCGGTTTATCAGCGTTTATTCAGTGTCGGATGGTCTGGTCGATCCCAACGTTCACCCGATTATGCAGGATCGTGGCGGACGCGTTTGGATCGGCACGGCAGACGGCTTGAGTGTCTTTCACGATGGGCACTTTACGAATTACAAAAAACAAAATTGGCTGCAACGAAAGAGTGTTCAATCGCTTTATGTTCAATCGCTTTATGAAGACGATCAAGGACGGATATGGATTGGATTAGCCCGCGGATTGTTACGGTTTGAATCCAACCGCTTTGTGGATGAAACCGAGCTGGTCGGCAATTTGACGGTTCCGGCGATTTGCCGGGATCGTGCGGGAGCGATGTGGTTCGGCACGCAGAATGGCTTATTCAAATCAGACGGTGTCACCATCGAGCATTTCACCACGGAACGCGGACTGCCGCACAACGATGTCAAAGTCATTCACGAAGACCGGCACGGAGCGTTATGGGTGGGTACTTACGGCGGGTTGGTGCAATTCCGCGACGGCAAGCTGGCGGTTTACACGGAACGCGACGGATTGGCAGGCAATCGCGTGCGCTCAATTTACGAAGACGACGAAGGTGTATTGTGGATCGGAACCTACGACGATGGCTTGAGCCGCTTTAAGGATGGGCGGTTCGTCAGTTTCAAAATTGAAAACGGTCTCTACAACAACGGAGTCTTTCAAATTCTGGAAGACGCGCACGGTTATTTTTGGATGAGCAGCAATCGTGGCATTCATCGCGTCGCCAAACAGCAACTCAACGAATTCGCCGCTGCGCGAATCGCAAAACTGGAGTCCTTCGCATACGGCAAACAAGACGGCATGCTGACCATTGAATGCAATGGCGGACGCCAACCGGGTGGCTACAAAACTCGCGACGGAAGGCTCTGGTTTCCCACGCAAGACGGCGTCGTCGTGATTGATCCCGATGCTGTTCCATTCAATCCTTCGCCGCCGCCAGTGCATATTGAATCGGTCGTCCTCGACCGCGCCGATGTGCCTTTTCAAAACGGGGTAATGGTGCGACCCGCACAAGCTAATCTGGAAATCAACTACACCGGCTTGAGCTTCATTCACGCCGATCAAGTGCGGTTCAAATACAAATTGATCGGGCAGGATAAGGATTGGATCGAGGCGGGAACGCGGCGCGTGGCTTACTATCCGTATTTGCCGCCGGGCAGTTACACCTTCATGGTCATTGCTGCCAACAGCGACGGCGTCTGGAACACGCAAGGCCAGAGTTTGACGGTCACAGTGCTGCCGCCGTTTTATCGCACGTGGTGGTTTCTGGCGTTGTCGCTGCTGGGCATTGTCGGCGTGGTGACGGCGGCTATTGGCTATCGCCTCAATCAGCTTCACCGCAAAAACGAAGATCAACGCGCTTTTTCGCGGCAGTTGATTGATTCGCAGGAAGCCGAACGCAAACGCATCGCCGCCGAATTGCACGACAGCCTGGGGCAAAGCCTGCTGATTATCAAAAACCGCGCTTACCTGGGCGCGGCGCAGCCCGACGACGCGCGAAACGCGCAGGAACAACTACACGAAATTTCTGAAGCTTCCGCCGACGCCATTCATCAGGTGCGCGAGATCGCTTATTACCTGCGCCCTTCGCAACTCGACCGTCTGGGGCTGACCTCTTCGCTGGAAGAAATGCTGGAGCAGGTTGCCGGCAGCGCCAGCCTGTTGTTCGACGTGACGCTGGCACCGCTGGACGGCTTTTTCGCGCCGGAGGAAGAGATCAACTTTTACCGCATCGTGCAGGAATGCCTGAACAACATCGTCAAACATTCGCGCGCGACCGCCGCCGAAATCAGCGTTCGTTGCGAAGCCGGATTCGTCAAGCTGACCATCCGCGACAACGGTCAGGGCTTCTCGCCGCAAGCCAATCCCCCATCCGCGCACAATCCACGGTCAGGCGGCTTCGGCCTGACGGGCATCGCCGAGCGTGTGCGGATGCTCGGCGGCAAACATACGATCCAATCCGCGCCCGGACAGGGAACGACGGTGCAGATTCAAATTCCCATCAAAGGAAAGTCCAATGCCGACCACTGAAATCAGCATCATCATTGCCGACGATCATCCGATTTTCCGTCAGGGGTTGCGGATGGTCATCGAACGCGAACGCGATTTGAAGGTATTGGCCGAAGCCGAAGACGGCGTGCAGGCTGTCGAGCGTGTCTGCCAGTTTGCGCCGCAGGTCGTCGTGTTGGACGTGGACATGCCCGGCCAGGACGGTTTTGCCGCCGCGCGTGAAATCCTCGCCCAACGACCGGCGGTGGGAATAGTTTTTCTGACCATGCATCGCAACGAATCGCTCTTCAACGCGGCGCTGAATCTGGGCGCGAAAGGCTATGTGCTGAAAGACAGCGCATTGGCCGACATCATTCAGGCGATCCGCGCCGCCGCGCGCGGCGAAAACTTCATCTCGCCGGCGCTCTCCACCTTCCTCATCAATCGCGGCCGCCGCTCTGCCGCCCTGAGCGAGCACAAACCCGACCTCGATGATTTGACGCCCGCCGAACGCCGCGTGCTGAAACTCATCAGCGAATCCAAAACCAGCAAGGAAATCGCTGAAGTCTTGTTCGTCAGCATCCGCACCATCGAACATCACCGCACCAACATCAGCCAAAAACTCGGTCTGCGCGGCAGCCACGCGCTGATCAAATTCGCACTCGAACACAAATCCGAATTGCTCTGATCCACTGCACCGAGTGGTAACTGCACAGCCATCTTCGTCACGTAGTGACGGCTGACTTTCAAGATATAAGGCAGGTTGTTTACGACCTGCGATGTAACGCGGAGGTTTCCCCGTCGCGTAGCGACGCTTGATTGCAGGCGGATTCAGTCGTCGCTACGCGACGCGGACATCTGTTCTACCTTACCCGGTGATGAATCGCCGGGCTAAACTCATACCGTCGCTACGCGACGAAGAACGGGCTGAGCATTTACGATCTCATTTAATTTCGATCTTCAAGGGATTGGCGCTTCTCCCTTCAACCGTCAATAGCACTTCCACTTCGCCGCGTCCGGCCAATGCGCGCGGCAACAGGACGTTGGCTTGATCCAGTCCGACGAAACCGCCTTGCGGCCCGGAAAATAGGACTTTGGCATTTTCGCCGCCAATTAGGCAGCGCGCCTCGGCCAATTCGCCGCGACCACGGAAGCCCGTGCCGAACAACACCAGAAAAACCTGATCCGTCGCCGGTCCCAAATCTATCGGCACCGCCACGAAACGATTTTGCTCTTCATCGAATCGCGCTAAAGGTTCCGTTGTCACAGTGCCGTCAGACTTGATGCGTTGAATAAAGGCGGACGGCAATCCCTGTCCGCTGCCGTCGGCGGAAAACAGTCCCGGTTCGGTTTGGGTGATTTCGACCGCGCCGACCGCGCTCACCTGACCGTTAATGGTGACGGTCAAGGTGGCCATTCCCTTCGCGGCGTCTGGCGGAATTTGATAGTTGATTTGCGTCGGCGAAACGGAAAAGAGAGGTGCCATCCATTCCGCGCCCAAATGGTCTTTGAATTTGACCGAAGAACCGGCTTCAACAGTCGGCAGCTTGGCGTCCGATTGCGAATCCGCCTGCAAAAGCGAAGCGACTTTGGTTTCGGTCGCCAGCTTCGCGCCGAAGGCTGCCACGATGGAGCCTTTGGCCAGCGTTGCGCCTCGATAGCTGGCAGCCGAAACGCTTGTCACTTCCGGCCCGACGGTAATTGTCAGCGGATTGGACGCGATCTCAACGCCCTGATTGTCAATGGCCTTCGCCGTCAAAACGTAAACGCCGGCAGCGACGGCAGGCCAAACAACGTTGTAAGGCGCGTTCGTCGCTTCGCCAAGTTTGTTGCCGTCGCTGAAAAACTCCACTTTGCCGATGGTTACATTGCCCGGCGAAGTTTCCGCAGCCAGCGTGATATTCGCCGCCTCCGCGAAGTTCTGGCCATTGACGGGCGAAACAATGCGCAGCGTCGGAGAACTCGACTCGGCGTCGGCCAGAATGACGGTCGCTTCAGACTGCGCGCCAATCTGGTAATCGCTGCTGCCGGTCAATGTCAGCAGTACCGTTTCGCTGCCTTCGACCAGGGCATCGGCTTTGGGTTTAATCAAAATCGTCGCCGAAGCCGCGCCCGCGCCGATGGTGACTGTGCTGGTGATTTCGTCATAATCCAAGCCGTTCGTCGCCGTGCCGCCAATCGTGTAAGCGACGGTCAACGGCGCATCAACGCTTCCGTTGCGGGCGACAGTGAACACGCCGGCATCCAACCCGGCTTCGGCGGCATTGGCGTCCGTCGTTGAAATCACAACGCTGGGTGGAATCGCAGTGAAATCACCGCGCTGATTTCCCGGCAGAGAATCAAAAGCCAGATTCGGCGGCGCAAACGTGAAATTCGCTTTGGCAGGCGTCACGGTGTAACTCAACCCGGCGGGCAGATTGGGGAAAAGATAATTGCCTTCGGCATCCGTGACGGCGGAGCCTGTTTGCGCTCCGCCGAGCGTCATTTGAACGCCCGACAAACCGTTTGCGCCCAGAACCACGCGACCGCTGATGGCGAAGAACTGCCCGCCGGCGAAATCCGCTGTCTTTTGATGCCCGCTCAGGTTGGCAAAATTGAGTTGTGCGGGAAGGAAAACAAAGTCGCCGAACGTCGGCGCGACTGTGTAATTGCCGCCCGCCGGCACGCTGAAAGAATAGTTGCCGTCGGCATCAGTCTCGATTGGCGCGTACTGCGAACCAATCAGCGCGATGCTGACGCCGGAGAGCGGATTGCCGTTTCGGTCGGTCACTTTTCCGCTGATGTTGAACGTCCCGCTGGCGGTGAAATCCGCGTTGAACACATCGCCCGCAAGATTTCCGAACCGGCGCAAGGCGGGCGAGAAATTGTACGTAGGGTCTGTCGGCGTGACCACGAAGGAGCCGCCTATCGGCAAGTCGGAAAGCAAATAGGCACCAGTGCTGCCTGTAGTTCGAGTCAGCGAGACTGAACCGCTCAGCACCATCACGATTCCCGGCAGAGGGCCGCCGACCGCATTTTTCACTTTGCCGCCGATATTCGCGCTTGGTGAGACATCGCTCAACGCAATCTCTATGTCGTCCACGTCGCCATTGAGCGGCGAGAAACTGCGACTGACTCCTCCAATTCTGCCGGGCGCGTAAGCCGTCAAGGTGTAATTGCCGTTGGGCAGATTGGCGAAGGTGTAATAGCCAGCGGCATCCGCCGTCAGCGTTCTGGATTCAGCGCCGCTCAAAATGATCGGCGCGAAAGGCGTGCCGATGATCGAACCATCGAGGGTGCGTCTGCCGACCTGTCCGCTGATGCTGGCGCTGACGCGCCATCTCAAGACGATGTCGCCTGCCCGTCCGCCGACGCCATCCACCGCAATCAGGTACGACGTGCCGGCCACGGTTTGAAACGTCAGGCGACTGGTCAGCTTTGTTTGTGTTTCGTCGTCATTGCCGGCAACGGCGGCAAGCGTCGGAAAACTGTTGCCGGTATAAACGGCAAGCACGGTATCGAGCGCGCTGCCGGATGTGCTGAAGGTGACAGCGCCGTTGGCAGGCGCTTGCCAGCGATACCAGATCGAACGTCCGCCCGCTGCGCCCGCGTGAAGCGGTTCGCCCGCTTCGGCGGTCGCATTGGCGTTGTTGCTGCCGGTTGCGCCGAAAATGCCGCTCAAAGTCCGCGCCCGGTTGAGATTGTCATTGACGGGCGCGCCACGATTCCAGGCCAGCGTAATCAAACCCGTCTGTCCCAACTGGCCGCCCACGGCGATGAAGTAAGTGATGCCCGCCGTGGCGTTGAAAGTCGCTGTGCTTGTTCCCAAAACAAAGTCGTCATTGTAGGCGACGGGCGAAAGCTGGTTGACCTGCGCGCCTGTGTAAACGCCCAGCAGCGTGTCGAAATCGCTACCGACGGTGGTGAAAGTCGTGCTGCCGCTGGAAGGCGCTCGCCAGCTATACCACAACGAAGCGCCGCCCAATCCGGGTTCGCCGGGTTCACTGGTCGCGCCCAGACTGTTGTCGGTAACCTGTCCCTGGTTACCGCTGAGCAGGCGCGCATTGGCGAAGTTGTCATTACTGAGCGGCAGCATGCGGAAGCTGAGCAGCAAATTGCCTTGCAGCGAATCCACGTCGGAAACCGCTCTGCCGTCCACGGCGATTTGATAAGTCGTGCCGGCGGTGACATTGAACACCAGAGGACTGTCCTGATTGGTTTCGGTAACGCGAACCAGCGAAAGCAGCCCGGCTCCGGTATAAACGGCCAGCCGCGCGTCGAAGTCGCTGCCCACTGTGCTGAAAACCGCGCTTCCCGTGGATGGCGCTTGCCAGCGATACCAGACGGAAGAATTCGCCGCGTCTCCGGCGTGAGGCCGTTCGAGGAATTCACTGCTCGCGTTGAGATTGCTGCCGGATTTGTGGCCTTCGACGCCGGTCAAGGTTTCAGCATTGGCAAAATTGTCATTGGCTGGAGCGGCGGCAGGAAACCATCGCAGCGCAATATTTCCGACCGTACCCGAACCTCCATCTACCGCAATGCTATACGTGACGCCCGCCGAGGCTCTGAAAGTGACGCTGCTTTCGACTCCCAGCCGATTGTCGTTGCGGGCGATGATGCTGAGCTGATTGACGGTCGAACCGACGTAAACGCCGAGCAAGGTATTGAATCCGCTGCCGAAAGTGTTGAAAGAAAACGCGCCGGTGCTGGGCGCTCGCCAGCGATACCAGATCGAAGCCCCGCCCATATTGCCCGCGTGATTCGGTTCGCCGGCTTCTTTGCTTGCGCCGACGTTGTCATCGGTGCGACTGCCGCTGCTGCCGCTGATGGTTTGCGCGTTGGCAAACTGATCGTTGCCAGGAACCGGCGACCAATTCAGTTGCAGTTGGTTTGTTGAAGGGAAAAGGCTGTCGCTGTCCACCGCGATTCGGTAGCTCGCGCCCGCCACAGCTTTGACAATCACCAGACTGAATCTTCTAGGCTCCCTGTCGTAATCGGCACCAACAGGGGTCAGCGCGTCCACGCTGTTGCCGGTGTAAATCGCCAGGATGGTGCTGAATTCGCTGCCTTGAGTAGTGAAAACGAAGCTGCCGGCGGCGGGCGCAATCCAGCGATACCAGACTGAAACTCCCTTTGCCCTGCCCGCGTGATTGGGTTCGTCTGTTTGTTTGCTGGCCAGCGCATTGCTGCCCCTGATGCTGCCCGAACTGCCCAGGATCAATTGCGCACTGCTGAAATTGTCGTTCGCAGGACGAGAAACGAAAGACCAGCGCAACGTAAAGTTCCCGATAAAAGCGAGTTTGTTTCGCGCCTGATCGGGTTGGCCATCCACTGCTATGCGATAGGTGAATCCCATCGTCACGTTGAACGTCGCGCTCTGCTCGCCGTTGGCAACAGGGAACAAGGTATTGACGGCGGAGCCTAGATAAACCGCGACAACGGCTTTCAGGTCACTGCCAGCAGTTGAAAACGTCACAGTGCCGCTGGCGGGCGCAGTCCAGCGATACCAGACGGACGCGCCGCCCGTTGAATCAACGTGCTGCGGTTCTCCCGCTTCCCTGAACGCGGCCAGATTGCTGCCCGGCATACTGCCCGAAAGACCCATCAGCGTTTGCGCATTGACGAATAGATCGTTGCTCGGCGTGCGAAACCAGTTGAGTGTGAAATTGCCTATCGTTCCGGCAAAGCCATCCACCGCGATGAAATAGGTTCTGCCGAAGATGGCATTGAAAGTGACTATGCTGGTGGTGCGCCCACGACTGTCGTCGTTGTTGGCGGCAGTCATTGAAAGCGTACTGACCGAGGAGCCGGTATAGACCGCCAGCAGCGTGTTGAAATCGCTGCCCAGTGTGGTGAAAGTGAACGCGCCGTTGGCAGGCGCAACCCAGCGATACCAGACGGAAGCCCCGCCCAAATTGCCCGCGTGATTGGGTTCGGACGGCTCTTCGGTTGCGCCGGTGTTGTTCCCCGTCAGGCTGCCGGAACTGCCGCTGATGAGTTTGGCGTTGGCGAAATGGTCGTTGTCCGCCACCGCAGACCAATTCAAAATGAGATTGCCGAAATCGCCGCCCGCGCCATCCACAGCGATGTAGTAATTGACGCCGACCGTCGCGTTGAACGAAACACTGCTGGCGCGTTCAAACCGGTTGTTATTGCCGACGACTAGTGACAGCGCGTTGAGACTGTTGCCCGTGTAAATGGCCAGCAAAGTGTCGAAGTTGCTGCCCAGCGTGTTGAAGGTCACGACGCCGCTGGATGGCGCTTGCCAGCGATACCAGACGGACGCGCCGCCGGCCTGATCGGCATGATTCGGTTCGCCTGATTGTTTGCCGGCGGCAATGGTGTTGCCGCCGATGTTGCCCGCCGCTCCGCGAATCTCCCGCGCCTGCGCGAAATCGTCATTGTCCGGCGCGGGAAACCAATTCAATTTGACAGTGCCTTGATCGGTTAAAGGGAGATTCACCAAACCATCCACCGCAATGTGATAAATCCTGCCGGCCACTGCGTTGAAACGCACGATGCTGGTTTCGCCCAAACGGTCATTGTTGCTGTCAATGACCGTCAGCGCGTTCAATCCCGAGCCGGTGTAAACCGCCAAACGAGTGTCGAAGTTGCTGCCGATGGTGGTGAAACCAACCCGACCGTTACGTGGCGCGCTCCAGCGATACCAAACGGAGCGGGCGCTTGCGCTGCCCGCGTGATTCGGCTCGCCGACTTCCCTGGTCGCATTGACGTTGCTGCCGGTGACGTTCCCCGCAGTGCCGCTAATCAGTTGCGCATTGGCGAAATGATCGTTGATGGGCACTGACTGCGCCCAGGCTGAATTTGTGAAGCACAGTAGAAACAGGATTGCGGCGATGAAAGCGTTGATTCTGGCAGATGAAAATTTTGATGAGCGATTCATGGGGCACCTTCCTGATTTTTATCCGGGAACGCCTGGGAGCGCCGAGTACCGGTTCGGCGTTTCCAGCCGGCCTAAAATACGTACTTCAAAGATAACTGGATGCGTCGTCCCGGCGTGACCGTGCGCGTCGCTGCGCCAAAGCCCGGAGCTTCAAGCAGGCGCGCCGGAATACCGAAGTTGTTTCGATTGGTCAGATTGAAAACATCCGCTCGCAGATTGATTCGTTGTTTTCCAAAAACGGAAAGGCTTTTCACCACTCCCAGATCAATCGCCATTATTTTTCCCGCGCGAAACGTATTGCGTCCCACCGCGCCGTTTTGCCCAAAAGGAGCCAGCAGGCTCAGCGTATTTTCCGTCACTAGGCGCAGCGGTTGGCGATTTTGACCTGTCACGATTAAGCCCGCAGTGGTGTGCAAACGATCCGTCAGATTTCCGTCCAGATTGACATCGAGAATGCTGTTGACCGTGAACGGCTGCCCCGTTTGAAACTGTCCGGCGCTGATGATTTGAAGTCCGTTCCAGAACCATCGCCCGCTGCGCCAGGTTTCGCCTAAAGCCGAAAGGTCTGAAATGAAGCTGTAAACCAAACGGCTGCGCACGTCGAAACCTGCTGCTCCGCGTTCGGCTGCCGGAGCCAGACTGTTTTGCGGCAATGCCGACGCGCCCGCCAGATCGAAGACATCAGAAACATCGTCGAGCGCCTTTGAAAACGTGTAGCTCGCCTGATACTGCACCGCGCCGCGAAAGCGTCCGCGCACCTGCAACTGTAGCGCGTCATAACGCGAATTGGCCGTGGTCTCGAAACGATTGATCGCGCCGATTCCGTTTTGCCGCCGAGCCGGCGCATTCAACTGCCCGTAAGTGACCGGAAAGACCAACCCGCTGCGCTCTTCAGCCTCGAATGAAGTCAGCACGAAGTTCGCACCCGGCCCCAGATTGGGTGTTGTGAAGCGCAACAGCCGCCGTCCCAGCGTGCCGACATAAGCGGCGGAAACCGTCAGATTGTTTTGCAACTGCTGTTCGACGGCCAGCGAGTAATGATGCGCCATCGGCATTGAAAGACTGCGCGCGGGCAGGGTTGCGCCAAGCGCGCTGGGAAATCCCGCATTGACCTGTTCGAGCAAAAACGCGAGCGGCACGGCTGGATTGAGCCGCGCGATGGAACCTGGCTCCAACAGCGGCGCAAGTTTGCCTTCGGGCGTGCCGTCCGGAACGAAAAAAAGCGTCCGCGCCGGATTGAAAAAACCCAGCCTGAACTCCCCATCCGTCGAAAATGCGCCGCCGCCGAAATTGAGCGGTAGAAAGGTTGGAAACACATTTCGCGATTGGCTGACCACGGCACCAAGCGCCTGATCATAGAAAAGTCCATATCCAGCGCGGACAACCGTCGCCAGTTGTTTGCCGAAAAGCTGCGGCGAATAAGCCAGACTCAAACGCGGCGCGAAGTTATTTCGATCCGGGTCGTAAATTTTTGTGCGCCCTTCGATGAAGCTTCGCAGGTCAGGCGCCAGATTCAAATCTGCCGAATTGAAGGTTTGCTCGATGCGCCGATTCAGTTCGCGCGGCGGCGTGTTGTATTCATAACGCAAGCCGTAAGAGAGCGAAATCCGCTCGCCCGGACGCCATTGATCCTGTCCGAAAAAATTGAGTTGATAAAAACGCAAACTGATTTTCGCGTCGTCATCAGTGGTGTTGAGTGTCAGAAAGAAATTGTTGGCCGCGCCGAAAGCCGCCAAATCCGTGGGCTTCAGCACCGGGTAAGGATCGCCCGCCGTCGGCAGGCGAAAGGTTTTTGGCCCTGTGGGAATCAAGCGCGGGCCGCCGTTGAAGCTCGCCAGCGGGCGTTCATTGCGCGGCAAATCGCTGAAAAGATCGGTTCGCCGATGATCCGCGCCGAAAGCTATTTGGTGATTGTTCTTTCGCCAGGTCAGTTCGTCGGCCAATTGATAGGTGTTATTCACGCGCTGTTGCGGGAAGTTATAAACGTCCACGCCCAACGGACTGAAACCCGCGATGATTACCTGACCGACCGGGCCGATCTCTTCTTCGACGGTGGTGATGTCGGACAATCGCTGGTAAGTGACCGGGCCGGTATTGGCCACGCCCGCGCGGGCAGGCAGCGTGCGATTGAGCAGCAAAGGAGCATTCAGCAAAAACGCCGAATCAGGCAGCAAAAACGCCGAATCAGGGAAGCGACGGCTGGGAAGGAGAAATTCGCGTCCGCCGGCCACCGCGCGAAAATCCAGATGCGTCCGTCCGTAAGAAAGCCTGACCTGATTGAAAAGCGAACGAACGGCTTTGGCCGCGCTCAATTCACTGTTGAAAAAGAAGGAGAAGTTTTGCGTGCGGACGCGCGGTTCAAGCGTCGAGAAAATCGCTTCGCCGGTGGACGGAATCTGCCGCCGATCCTGCGTGAAATTGTAACGCCCGGCGAGGGACTGTTCCCGCCCGCCGAGCCTGAAATGCCTGTCGAGTTTGGCCGAAAACACAGCGCCGCGTTCATTCGCCGGCAACTCCTGCGTGAATGTGTTCGCGCCGTAAACGCCTGCTGGATTGTTGGGAAAAGGGAAGAGATTGAACACGGCGGATCCGTTGCGACCGGCAGGAATCGTGGCGCTCTGCTGCCCGTTGAACGGATTGGCGAAAATGCCAGTCGCGCCGCTGCCGAAAGCGCCGCGTTGTTCGATGGTCGGCACGGCGAAACTTTCTTCCTGCACGGCATTGGCGATTTGTCCTTCGGCGGAAAGGAAGTAAAAAGTCTTGCCGCGTCCCACTGGCCCGCCCAGCGTTGCGCCGAATTTGCCGAAGGTGAACGAACTTTTTCCGCCGCTTTGGTTGCGCACGAAAATCGGCTGCCCATCGAGCAGCACAGGCTGGGAATTACCCGCAAGCAAAGGCGTGATGGCGCGCCCGTTTGCCGTGTCGAAAAAGTTGCGCGCGTTCAACCCGCTGGAATTGAAAAAGCCGTACAGCGAACCGTGAATTTCGCTGCCGCCGGATTTCGACACGGCGTTGACCTGTGCGCCGAGGTTGCGCCCGAATTGCGCGGGCGAAAGCAGCGTGATGGCCTGATACTCTTTGACCGATTCAATCGGCTGCGGCGTCAGCGCCACGAATCCCTGACGGCGCACGCCAATATCCTCGTCATTGTTATCCGAACCATCCACAGTGAAGTTATTGGCGCGGGAACGAAGCCCGTTGACTGAAAACTGCCCAGCCGATCCGACGCCTGCGCCCTGCCCAGGCCCCGCAACACTGCCCAGCGTTTGCGGAGGCGGCGCGACTCCCGGCAGCAGCAAAGCCAGATCGTCGAAGGTTCGCGAAAGATTCACGACGCCGAGCGGCAACAGTGAAACTTCGACTTCATTGAAAGAACCGCTGCGGCCGGCATCAGCTGTGTTGATGCCGGCGCGAATGGCCGTTTGCGCGGCGGTGGCCAGCGGCGGCGGAGCGGCAAGCGTCGTCAATGGATTGAGCGTGACCGGAACCGGAACAACCTGCCCCGTTCGCGCGATTTTCAATTCCTGTTCGACTTCGCGCGGCTGAAATCCTGGCATTGTGACTCTGATGCGGTAAATGTCCGGCGGCAGCAATCCCTGATAAAAGCGGCCCCGCGCGTCCGTGATTTTGATGACAGTGATGCCCGTTCGGATGTTGGTTATTTCCGCTGTAGCGCCCTCGACCGGATCGCCCGTCAAAGTGTTTGTGACGGTTCCTTCAAAAGCGCCTGTGATCGTATCCTGCGCCGCCGAGTGCGTGACGAAGCCTGAAATCAGCATTAGCAGCAGGACGAAACCACGCTTCCACCAATTTTCGAGAAAGCCGAAAACCGTCATTGCCAGGAGTTGTCGTTTTTGTCCGCAATTCATAACTTGCATGTAAAAAGCCAATGCCTTTGTCAGGAAGATATTTCCTGTTGCGGCAGTATCAACATCGTAAGCGTAAGTATGCGAACAAAAAGAATTCGACGTTTAGACAGTATGAAGTGCGATGGCAATAAGATACCACCGGCGAATTCGTCGTCCGAAACCTGTAAGGTGTACCCCATTGTCTAGACAAAAAATCAGGAAAATTAAGGTGGATCGCTGATGAACCATTTTTAGGCTGGTCGCCGCTGGTAGACAGCTTCCGGGGTTTTGTAGTTAGGCGACTGATGAAGCTGCTCGCGGCTGTAGAAGTTGAAGTATTGGCCCAAGCCCTTGATGGCTTGGGGGACGCCTTCGTAGTCGTACAAATAGACCTCTTCGTATTTGACGCTGCGCCACAGTCTCTCGACGAAGATGTTGTCCAATGCGCGACCTCGCGGCCGTCCAGGCTGATGGCGATCTTTCGCTTTTTGAGAATCCCTGTGAAAGCGCTGCTCGTGAATTGAACACCTTGATCCGTATTGAAGATTTCTGTGCTCCAGACTTGATTGATGCGTTCGATTTTCACGCCTCGCAGCAGGTACGGATAAATTTGGTGACCCGCGCCGCACCTGCGACAATCGCGGCTTTTGATAGATCGCTTCCAGGCCCATCAACCGCAGCAAGCGGGCGACTCGTTTGTGATTGACTTGATGACCTTGCGTTTGAAGCCACGCCGTCATTCGCCGAATGCCGTAGAACGGTGTCCGCGTGTATTGTTCGTCGAGCAAGCGCATTAGCTTCAGGTTCTGTTCGCTCTCCGGCTGCGCTTGATAATAAAAGCGCGCGCGCGGCAAACCGACAAGCACGCATTGTCGGGAAAGACTCAAGCTTTCGTGATCGGGATCAATCAGCAGGCGTTTTTCTTCAGAGGAACGATCCAGCTTTTTTTTTGAGCCAGTCCAGTTCGACCTTGAGCTGTCCGATCTGCTGATAGAGTTGAGCCTTAAGAGCTTCTTCGTCTTCGGCGACACGGTCACGCCGGGAAGAAAAGGCATCGGGCAATGCTTCGAGCGCCTGCTTCTTCCATTGCGTCACTTGATTTGGATGAACGCCATAAAGAGTGGCGATCTGATTGGTTGTTTGAAGCCCTTTAATCGCGGCTAAAGCGACCTTGACTTTAAGATCACCGGTGTGGGTTTTGCGCTGTTTTTTCATTTTTTTCACCTCAAATTCAACCGCGATTTTACACCTTAATCAGTTGCCCAGTTTTCGGGTACATCATAGTCACACATCTTCCCCATCGCTTAACCGGAGCTTGAAGCGTTCCGCCATGCGATACAGCGTGCGGCGGTCAATCCCCATTATTCGTGCGGTGTTTGTGCGGTTGCTGCCGGTGATGTCCAGGATGTGCAGAAGGTAACGGCGTTCCAATTCATCCAGTGTGGGCAAATCGTCGAACAGAGCTGTGAGCGGCGAGCGCCGCGCGGCTTCGCGCACTTCGGCGGATTGCAGTTTGGGCGGCAGGTCGGCGGGCGTGATTTCCGCGCTGCGAGATTGCAGCGCGGCGTATTCGATTGCCGATTCCAATTCGCGCACATTGCCCGGCCAATCGTAGGCGGCCAGCGTCTTGATGGTTTCTTCGGAAAGTTGCAAGGAGCCGCGCCGCGCGTTTTCCGCCGCGCCGCGCAGGAAGCGTTCAGCCAGCAATGGAATGTCGCTGCGCCGTTCACGCAAGGCAGGCGCAAACAAAGTGACGACGCTCAGCCGGTAAAATAAATCTTCGCGGAAGTTTTTCGCTTTGACTTCATCTTCCAGTTTGCGATTGGTGGCGGCCACAACACGCGCGTCTGCCTTGATGTTTCTGGTTGCACCAACGCGGCGAATTTCCTTTTCCTGCAAGGCGCGCAGCAATTTGACCTGCATGGCCGGCGATGTTTCGCCGATTTCATCCAGAAAAAGCGTTCCGCCTTCGGCCTCTTCCCACAATCCCTTGCGATCCGTTATTGCACCGGTGAAAGAGCCTTTCACATAACCGAAGAGTTCGGCTTCCAGCAGCGTTTCGGTCAGCGCTCCGCAATTGACTGGCACAAACGGGCCTTTGGCGCGGTCGCTGTGCTGGTGAATGGAGCGTGCAATCAATTCCTTGCCCGTGCCGGATTCGCCTGCAATCAAGACCGTGGAGCGCGACGGCGCAACGCGTGCAATCTGTTTGTAAAGTTCCAGCATGGCGGGCGAACGTCCGACCATTGCGGCACTTTCTTCCGGCAGAAACTCCGCTGCAGTGTCTGCGGTTTGCGCTGCGCGGCTTTCCACTGCGCGCTCGACCATTGACAGCAGTTCCTGCGGCTTGAACGGTTTGGAAATAATGTCCCAGGCACCTTCGCGCGCGGCGGTGACGGTTGTGTCCAGCGTGCCGTAGCCCGTCATCAAAATGACCGGACACGCGCTGCGGAATTGTTTTAACAGGTCAATGCCTGACAAATCGGATTGCAGATTGATGTCGCTCAGCAACAGGTCGAAAGTTTTTTGCGAAAGCCAGTCCAGCGCCTGTTCAGGCGTTTGCGCGGTTTCGACTTCCCAGCCTTGCGAGGTGAACAACTGCCGCAGGAGATTGCACGATGCGCGGTCATCATCAATCACCAGAATGCGTTTCATCCAGTTCTCCTTTGTCGTCGGAATCGTTTGGCTTTTGATGCAGCAGTTCGTCAAGCGCCTGCAACAATTCCATTGCCGTATAAGGTTTTGGCAAAAACTTTTGCGCGCCCAGATTGCGCGCCTGCTCTTCCTTGCCTGTTTCCGCCAGACCGCTGCTGGCGATCACCGGCAAGCGTGGATTGAGACGGCGCAATTCTTTGATGGTGGCCGCGCCGTCCATTACAGGCATCATCATATCAGTCAGCACGGCGCAGATTTCGGCGTGATGTTTCTGATATAACGCACAGGCTTCGCTGCCGTCTGACGCAGCCAGGACGCGGTAATTGGAAACTTCCAGCATATTGCGCGCGGTGCGGCGGACGGCTTCTTCATCATCCACGAGCAAAATCAATTCCTCATTGCCCACAGGCGGCGCGGCGGGTTCTTCCTGCGCAACGGCTTTGTGGCTTTTTCCAGACGGCGTGCGCGCCGGCAGGCATACTTTGAACAACGCGCCTTTCCCGGCTTCGCTGAACGCCATAATAAATCCGCCGTGGCTGCGCACAATGCCCAGACTGGTGGACAGCCCCAGGCCCGTTCCTTTGCCTTGTTCCTTGGTGGTGAAAAACGGATCGAAGATTTTGTCCATCACCTGCGGCGGAATGCCCGCGCCCGTGTCTCGAACGGAGATCACAACGTATCGGCCCGGTTTGGCGTCCGGCTGCAATTGGGCGTCGTGTTCGTCCAAATCAACGTCGGCTACCGTGATTTTCAGTTCGCCGCCTTGCGGCATGGCATCGCGCGCATTGACGCAAAGGTTCATCAGCACCTGATGCAACTGCGTGGGGTTGCCAAGCACCTGGCCGGAGACGGCAGAAGCGTCATAAAGAATGCGAATGGATTTCGGGAAAGTCTCTTTCAAAATGCCGATCACTTCGCGCAGCACAAGTTTTGGATCAATCGGCCTGCGTTCGCCTTCAGCGCCGCGAGCGAAGGACAACACCTGCTTGACCAACTGCGTGCCGCGTTCGATGACTTCTTCCATGGTGTCCAGCGTTTGCTGACCATCCGGGTCGGAGATTTTGGCGCGCAGCAGAAAGGTTGAAATCGAAAGCGGCGAAAGAATGTTGTTCAAATCGTGCGCGATGCCGCTGGCCAGCGTGCCCAGAGATTCCAGTCGCTGCGAACGCATCAGGCTGGCTTCAATGCGTTTTTTTTCCGTCACGTCTGTGGCAATCACCAGTCGCGCTGGCTGTCCTTCAAAAATCAGATCGTGTGATAGGACTTCCACGTCAATCAGCGAGCCGTTCTTGCGCTGATGTCTGGTTTGAATTATGCGCTCGTCCTTTTTTGCATGGGCTGCCAGTTCCGTGTGCAATCGGGAAAGGTCTTCAAACGGGCGGATGTTTTCAATGGTCAATTGCAAAAACTCTTCGCGTGTCCAGCCGTAATTTTGCACCGCCGCCTCATTGACCGTCAGAAATTGCAAGGTTGCGGAATCGTAAACCCACATCGGCAGCGGGTCGCTGTCAAAGATCAATCGGTAACGTTCCGCCGCCGCGCGGCTTTCCGCCGTGGCTTCACGCACACGTTCGCGCAGCGTGACGGCCTGGGCTTCGCGCTCGCGTGTCAGGTCGCGGATGCGTTCGATCATGCGATTGAAACCCGTTGCCAAACGCCCAAATTCATCCTGCGTCGAGATTGAAACCTGTGTTTCCAGCGAACCGTCCTTGACGCGCGCCATCGCACTGTCCAATTCGTTGATCGGGCGATAAACCAGATAACGGAACAGCGCATAAATCGCCAGCATCGTCAAAACGATGGCTGCCACGGCCAGCAGCGCCGCCGTCTGGGCGAACCGCTTGACGATGGACGGCACATTGTCCAGCCGCTCGCTCACTTCCACGAGTCCGTAAAAACGGTTTTGTTCTGTGACCGGCGCAAACACGCGGTAATGAATTTCCTGCTCTTCTTCGACGGTGAAATCGCGCAGCGGGCCTGCCGTGCGATTGCCCTGGCTGCTGGCCGTCGCGGCGTATTCCTGAATTTCTCCGGGCGGGTTTGCTGGTGTGGCGGCACCGTCTGCCGTAGCGCTTTCGATCAGGCCATCGCTGGTTTGTTTCCAAAGGCGCACGGCCACGACGTTTGGACGTGCGGCGCGCGCCTGCAAAACGGCACGATTCAGATCGTCCTGATCGCGCGGAGAACCCATCAGACTGATTTGTTCCGCCACACTGATGGCTTGCAACCGGGCCAGCGCCTTTTCGTCTTCGCTGACCAGATTGGCCATGCGCACGCTGACCAACAGCAGCGTCGCCAAAAACAAAGCGAGCGTGATGGCAGACATCA
This sequence comes from uncultured Heliomicrobium sp., assembly GCA_964603695.1. GTDB lineage: Bacteria > Acidobacteriota > Blastocatellia > RBC074 > RBC074 > RBC074. Next base: position 101,063 of record CAZRXE010000825.1, on the reverse strand, counting down.
ACAGCGCCGTCCTGGTGTGTAATCGGAGTGGTTTCATTCCAGACCTATCGTAACAAAGCCGGTTTGGGTTTTAGCAATCCCTGCGCCACGGTTGTGTGCTGCGCGCCGACACCCGCCCACGCTGGCGCACCTGACCAATGTTGCAGCGTTGATTGAACAAGCTTCAGTCCAGCGATCCTTATTAAGCCATTGTTCACGGGGGGCCGTGCGCTGTGGCGCAAATGTCTAATTGATGGAAGGTGTGGCAAAAGAGTCGCTTTCAAATGCGCGGCCTGTCGTAGAGATGCGCCTTTTCGGCGTCAAAAACTGTGGCATTTTGCTTGCAGATTGGTTGCCTGATTATTGGCTCACGCCAAAGGAGGAGGGGAGACGCTCTCGGGTTACGACACAAAACAACTTCGCTCGCGGTGTTTGTGCTGCTGGCCTTGCTGCTGTTGTGGCGGAGATTGATGGTGATGAGTGCCAACTGAACGGGAGAAATCATGCGGTTAAATGAAAACTCCAGATTTATGTTCCTGACGCTGGGAGTCTTTTGTTTGATGCTTGGTGTGGCGGTACTACTTTTTTCGCTGATTGAGCGTGTCTTTTTCGCCGTCAGCTTTGTCCAGTTGTTCGTTGGGTGGTCATCCATTGTGGTTGCCGTTGGTGTTGTGCTGCTGTTGTTGTGCAGACGGAAGCCAATCTAAAAAGTTTTTCCCTTTTTATCTGCGGGGCTGCTTTTCGCACTTTGCAGCGCAAAGAAATGGTGTGAGTTGAATGGCAAAGGTTATCGGGATTTATGACAGCCCATTGGCTGCGCAGGAGGCCGTTACGCAGCTCGGCGCAATGGGAATTGACGCTTCCCGTCTGTCAGTCATTGGCGGAGAAGATGGGCAACATTCGCGCTGGAAAAAATCATTGCTGTGGGGCGGAGCCACCGGAGCCGCCGTTTCATTATTATTGCCCGGAGGCGGCCATCTTTTGCTGGTCGGCCATTTGGCGCGCACGGTCGCATTGCACGCGCTGGGCGTGACGGCCAAAGCGGCCTTTGCCGGAGCCGTGGTGGGCGGAACCACTGATTTACTGCGACGCGCGGGGCTGGATCGGCGCGCGGCCGGGGAAGTCGTTGCTGCCGGACGTTACGCGCTGGCGCTGGAAGGCGACTGGGTGACGTTGCAGCGGGCGCGCGTCGCTTTGGGCAGAGAAGCCGAGCTGCCCGATTCTCGCTTGTTGGAACTGGTGCGCCGTTACGGGCACGAAACGCAATCCTTCCTGTCACTTTACGACGGCATGAAAGTCTGGTTTGTGGCCGATCCTGAAGCCGCAGTGGTTTATCGGCAGGTTGGTCGCGTTGCTGTGATTGTGGCCGCGCCATTGGCTGCACGCGCGCATCTGGTGGAAATCACTCGCCGGTTTCTGGCTTACTGCAAGACGCAAGAACTGGATTGCCTGATGTTGCCCGTGGGCGAAGACTTTGCGCAGATTGCCCGTTCGTGCGGAATGGCGCTGCTGGGCATTGGCGAATCAGGTTATTTCAAATTGCCTGATTGGAAACCCGCCGGTGACCGCGCCAAAAAAGTCCGCGCCGGCGTCAATCAAGCGCGCAAAGCAGGCATTCAGGTTGAGCCGTATGATCCGCAGTCGAACCAGGATGCGCAGACCCGCGCCGAAATCGAAACGCTTTGCCAGGCGTGGATCAACACACGCGAAGTGGATGCGCTGGGCTGGTTGCTGGAACTTGACCCATTCAGTCTGTGCGAACACAAACGATACTTTCTGGCGCGTGATGCCGCAGGGCAGTTGCAGGGAATGCTGGCTTGTTCGCCGATTTATGCGCGGCGCGGCTGGTATCTGGAAGACCTCATTCGTCGCCCGGATGCCGGACGCGGCGTCAGCGAATTGCTGGTGGTTGAAGCCATTCGCCATTTGGCGCTGGACGGCGCGGAACTGGCAACACTGGCAACTTCGCCGCTGGCAGGAATTGACGCTGGGAAATTGACGGGGCCGTTCAGGCAATTGGCGCGGGTGTTGACGCTGGTTTATGAACACCTGGATGCTTTCTATCATTTCAAAACGCTCCACCGCTTCAAATCAAAATTTGCGCCTTCATTTGTCGAGGCGGAGTATGTTGCGATTTACCCGCCTCGCGTTCGCCTGCGAATGATTTATGCAGTGATTGGCGCATTCGATCCGGCGGGGCTTACAGGCGTGGTGGCGTCGAAGCTGCGTCGTAGCTGGCGCGAGGCGTTTCATCGCAATTGAGCCGCGCAAGCTGTTTCTTGATCTCTTCCAATTGCGCGAGCAATTCGGCGTGCTGTCTTTCAACCAGTGGCGGCATTTTGGCTTCAATAAAAAATGTGCCGCCGGGTTCCAGCACGCAGTGATTGATCTCGCTCAGTTTTTTGAACCCCTGCCGATGCGCCACCGTCAACAATTCTGATTCTGTCAACAACTCTTTCGCCAGAGCCTTGCGGTGAAGATGGCCATTTTCAATTAACACCGTTGGCGAACCTTCAATCAATTGATCCAGCCGCCGGTGTCTGAACAAAAAGCGCACCACCAGATAGTTGACAGCCAACAGCGACAGCGCGCCGATCAATCCGCCCGTGACGGAATTGTCATCGCCGATGATGGCGTTCTGCACAGTGTTTGACAGCGACAGCAACACAACCAGATCAAAAGGATTGAGCTGTGCCAGTTCGCGTTTGCCGAAAACCCGCAACGCCGCGACCAGAAAAAAATAGACAATCACCGGGCGCAGTATTTTTTCCGCCAACGGCAACGCGAGAACAAACATATCGTGCGCAGTTCCCAATAAAAGCACGGTCATGGTTCCTCCAAAGAAAGCAGGGATCGCGGCAAAATCATTCATTACTTCTTCGCTTTGCCGGCGATGGCGCGAAGCCCGCCCGGTTTCTTTCAGCAATCGTTATGCCCGGCAAAAATAAAGAGGCCGGAATGCACTGATGTTTACTGCCGTTGTTACCTGTGGCACTTTGGCCGGGAATTGAACCCTGCTGCCAAGTCGCCTCATAAACAAGGCTCTCAGTCCGCCAATCTGCTGTTGGCTGTCTGGCTGCGGACTCTTCAAATTCCCGCAACTGACCTCGCCCAAACGGGCAATGCGCCTGTTACAAGCCTTTCCCGGCCAGCAACACCGGAGATTTATTCATCTGGCATAACGGTTGCCGATTCGCCAGACGTTGAGCGCAACAGCGGCATGATCGAAAGAGCAGAATGCCGCCACGAAACAGATTGCGCCAATCCACAAATAACTCAACGCAAGAGAAACGCAGGGAGGATTCTGAAGTGAAGTTCATCCACTGGTTCGTGCTGACGACATTGGCGCTGAGCCTGACGCTGAGCCTGACGCTGAATGCTGGCGCGCAAACGCCCGCGCCGCCGCAACCGGGCGGCGCGAGCATTCCGCATCATCTGACAATGCAACAGGCAGAGCAGTTGTTATTGCAACGCAATCTGGCGGTGCTGGCCGCGAAATACCAGGTGGATGCCAATCGCGCGGCGCTATTGATTGCCAGCTTCAGGCCAAATCCGACGCTGACCGTCGGTGCAGAGCAATTCAATCTCTCGAAAAAACTTTTCAGCAACATTGCCAAAACCGATTCCAATTCGGCAGCGGCCACCACTTACACCGTTCGTTACGATCAATTGATTGAGCGCGGCGGCAAACGTGAATTGCGCACGGCGCTGGCTGATTTTCAACTCAAGGCCAGCGAGGCGCAGATGCTCGATGCCGCGCGCACGCAGCTTTATCAGTTGCGTCAGGCTTTCACGACGGCGGCGCTGGCGCGCGAAAACCTGCGCGTGGCCGAAACAACCCAGCAACAATACGAACAAACCATTGCGCTGACCGCCGCCAAAGTGGAAAACGGCGATTTGGCTGGCGTGGAACTTTATCGCGTGCAGGCGGCCTCGTTGCAGTATGTGCAGGCCGTGCAGCAGGCGCGAACGACTTACAATCTGGCGACGCGCGACATTCTGAATCTGCTGGGCGCGCGCGCCGAAGACGTGCAGGCCGCGCAGCAGGTCGCCAGTCTGGAATCCGGCGTCAAACTGCTTAACGCTTCTTTCAATTCCGAAACTGCTGCTGCCGCTGCGCCCGGCAACGAACCGCTCGACATTGATTTCAGCTTTGACGACAACCCAATCAATCAGAATCCAGTGGAATTGCAGCGGTCAGCCCGATGGATTTGCGAACGTTGCAGGATTGGGTGGTTGAAAAACAGCTCAAGACCGTGCCGGGCGTGGCTGATGTCGTGACCTACGGCGGTTTGGTCAAACAATATCAGGTGCAGCCAGACCTGGCCCGAATGAAAAATTTCAACATCACCTTGCAGCAGCTTTACACCGCGCTCGGACGCGGCAACGCCAACGCGGGCGGCAGTTATCTGGAAAAAGGCGAACAGCAATATTTGATTCGTGGCCTGGGTTTGCTGCGTTCGCCGGATGACATCGGCAACGTGGTGGTGGATGCGCGCGGCGGCACGCCTGTGCTGGTCAAGGATGTGGCCTCGGTGGAAATCGGTTCCGTGCCACGGCAGGGGCTGGTTGGGCAGGGAACGGAAGACGATTGCGTCAACGGTATTGTCTTGATGCGCAAAGGCGAAAACCCTTCGGAAGTGCTCAAGGCCGTGCGCGAAAAAGTGGATTCGCTCAATGGTCGTGTATTGCCCGCAGGCGTCAAGATTGATCCGATTTACGACCGCACCTGGCTGATTGAGACTACGCTGAAGACCGTGTTCAAAAATCTGGCCGAAGGCGCAATGCTCGTGACCTTCGTGTTGCTGCTGTTTCTGGGCAATATTCGCGCGGCCATTATTGTTGCCATCACGATTCCGCTTTCGCTGATGGCCACGTTTCTGGGGCTGACCTTTCGCGGCATTCCGGCGAATTTGCTTTCGCTGGGCGCAATGGATTTCGGCATCATCGTGGACGGCGCGGTGATTGTGGTCGAAAACATCTTCCGCGAATTGAGCGAACATTCCGCTGTCAGCAAACGCGGCCCCAGCCTGGAAGCCATCAAGCATTCCATTCTGAAAGCCACCAGCGAAGTGGGACGCCCGACGTTTTTTTCCATGCTGATTATCATCACGGCGCATTTGCCCATATTCACGCTGCAACGGCACGAAGGACGCATTTTCGCGCCGATGGCCTGGACGGTGGTGGCGGCGCTGATTGGGTCGCTGATTTTTTCGCTGACGCTGGTTCCGTTGCTTTGTTATTTCCTGTTGCGCAAACGGCTGTCGGAAAAAGAAAACATCATTGTCCGCGCCTGCAAACGGGTTTATCGCCCGGTGCTGGAATGGGCGCTGGATCATCGCTGGATTGTGATTGGTGCGGCTGTCGCCATGCTGGTACTCAGCCTTTCCGTTGTGCCGCTGCTCGGCAGCGAATTTCTGCCCGAACTGAACGAAGGCACGATGTGGGTCAACATCACCTTTCCGCCCGGCATTTCAAATCAGGAAATGGTGCGGTTGACGCGGCAGGTACGCGACATTCTGGGCAAATATCCCGAAGTCAAAATGGTCAATTCCAAAGCGGGCCGGCCCGAAGACGGAACCGATCCGAAGCTTATCAACATGACTGAATTTTTCGTGGATATGAAACCGCCGGAAGAATGGCGTCCCGGCATGACGCGCGACAAACTGGCTGAAGAAATGGATCGCGCGCTGGATGTTGTGCCCGGCATCAATCCCAGTTTTTCACAGCCGATTCGCGACAACGTGCTGGAAAGCATTTCGCAAATTGACGGCCAAATCGTCATTAAGGTCTTTGGCGAAAACGGCGACGTGCTGAAACAACAGGCGCAAAAAGTGCTCGACACCATTCAACCGATTCAGGGTGTGGCGCGCGCCTTCATTGATCGTTACGGCCAGGTTCCGCAATTGCAAATCGAAATAGACCGCGCCAAAGCCGCGCGTTATGGCCTGAATGTGGCCGACATTCAGGACGTAATCGAAACCGCTCTGGGCGGCAAGGCCGCAACGGAAATCTGGGAGGGAGAGAAAAAATTCGATGTCGCAGTGCGCCTCAACGAATCGCAGCGGCAAATGGAAAACATCAAAAACATTCTGGTGGATGCGCCCGGCGGTCAGCGCATCCCGCTCAGCGATCTGGCCAACATCACCACCAAATCCGGGCAGATGAACATCAGCCGCGAACTGGGCCTGCGTGTGGCGGCCATCGGCGTGTTCATCCGCGACCGCGATATGGGCAGTTTGGTGGCGGAGATGCAACAGAAAGTCGCGCAGAACGTGCAAATGCCGCCCGGTTATTTTTTGACCTGGGGCGGAGAATTTGAAAACCAGCAGCGCGCCATGAAGCGATTGGCCATGATTATTCCGGTCAGCGTGCTGTTGATTTTCGTGCTGTTGTTCAATGCCTTCAAATCCGTGCGCAGTTCGATGCTGATTTTGCTGAACGTACCTTTTGCAGTGATTGGCGGAATCTTTGCGCTGATGTTTACGGGCATTCACCTCAGCGTTTCGGCGGCCATCGGCTTCATCGCGCTCTTTGGGCAGGCGGTACTCAACGGCGTGGTCATGGTCAGTTACTTCAATCAACTGCGCGACGAAGGCTTGTCGCCTTATCAGGCCGTGCTGAAAGGCGGACTGGTCAGGCTGCGCACGGTGTTGATGACGGCGATGCTGGCCATGCTTGGATTGTTGCCAATGGCGCTGTCGCACGCCATCGGCTCAGAAACGCAAAAACCGCTGGCCGTGGTGATTATCGGCGGACTGGTTTCGGCCACTATTCTGACGCTGATTGTGTTGCCTGTGCTCTATCTGGTGTTTGAAGGAAACCAATCGCCATTGCCGTCGCTGCCGCCGCACCGTTTGACGGAGGAATCCAAACCGGTCGAACAGCCTGTGTAATCAGGCAGTCAAATCAGCCGGTACAGTGCCGCGTGCGGTGCTGTACCGGCGTACCAGGCTTTGATCCCACTGTCTCTTCCGTTCTTTAAGGGGCGAAGCAGCCCAGCAGGTCAATCACCAAATTATTCGTTGTCAAAGAGAAGATGCGGAATGCGCCGTCGCCGCCCAGTCCGGTCAGGAATGCGATACATCGTGTAGAGTACGTCTTTTTCGACCGAGATCGCAGAATAGCCATCACCCAGGTCGCGGCTCCACATTTGGTGCGGGCCGGTTTCAGGCCAGGCCGTTGCCAGTCATTTCGCTTCAAACATAAAGTTGCCGTTCGGCCCGTCACACTACGTTCAATCGGTTGGCGTTTGCGCTGCGGTGGCAACAACCAGTCAACTCAGCGCAAAGATGATGAGTGGAATTCGGTTCATTGCTTCGCCTACGGTTTCTCAAACAGTTTCGCGTCCATCGCGCCGTTGAGGCTGATGGATTCGATAGTGGACGACAGATCTTTCCACGGCTGCCCGTCGAACGTGGCCGTGATTTTGAACGGCAGCGTCAACCCATCCACCACGCGAAAGTCGGAAAAGCTTTGCATGAACTCGCCGTAAGTGCCCACCGGCCCGCGCCGCCGGTACGACAAGCTCAGCAATCGTCCGCTCGCAGCTTCAAAGCTCAGCGTAGCGGGCGTGCCCGCCAATTCGACCGCGACTTGTTCGACCGCCGTTGCGCCCACTTTGCCCGTGCCGAGATAAGCAGCGTGCAAACCGGCGCGCCCGCGCAGCAACGCGAGCGGCTTGCCTTGCAGTTGCCGCTCCTGCTCAGCGCGTTGCGCATCCGCGAGCGGAAAGGTCTTGCCGCTGCTGTTCACGGCGAAGGATTCAGCGGCCAGCACCGTCACCAACCGCATCATCACGGATGGGTCGTTGAAACTAGGCATTTCGACTTCCAGCCGTGCGCGCTCCGGCCAAGCCAGGCGCAAGTTGTTCTTGACGACGACTTCACCCTGCTGGCCGCGCGTCTGCGTTGTCGTATTTGTTTCCTGATAGCTGGTCAGTCCGTCAATCCTGGCCGCGCCACCCAGCGCCGCAACGGCCTTGTCGAGCAGAGCTTGTCCTTTCTGCGTCGCTTCCGGCGTAACCTTTACCGGCTTGTTCTCCGGCGGCAAATACTTTTCCGGCGTGGCGACAAATAGCGTCTTGCATTGCTCGGAGCCGAAAATGTAGATGTGCCCGTTATGCACTGCGTACAAATCAGCGATGCCGCGCACCGGCGGGCCCATCCGCGCGCACGCGCCGTCCAGTTGGATTTCGTAACGCGCCGGGTCTTTTTCAAACGCGGCCTTATTCGCTTCGTTCTTGAACAGGTAGCGGAACCTGCCGCGTGTGGCGTTGATCTTCAATTCGCCCTGTTCTTCTTTGCCTTGCACGAGCAAGACAGGATCAAGCCCCTCGATAGCGTCTTCAATCTGCTGCGCGCTTACAGTGGCAGCCAGTGCGAGCGTCAGCACGAAGCAGCATAAAAACCATTTGCACATCACTCTTTCTCCTTCTGTATTTTGCATTGATAAAAAATTGACCAACCGCCTACTCGCTGCGCAAAGCCTGCAACGGGTCAATCAACGTCACACGCCGTGCGGGCAGCCAACACGCCACCGTCGCCACCAAAGTCAAGACCAGTGAAACACCCAGCCACGTCAGCGGGTCGCCCGGCCCAACCGCAAACAGCAAGCCCGCCATCACGCGCCGCAACGCCAGCGCCCCCACGAAGCCCAGCGCCAGGCCGCAAGCAACCAGCGCCAGCCCCTGCCGCAAAACCATCCGCAACACATCGCGCGGCGCAGCGCCCAGCGCCAGCCGTATGCCGAGTTCGCGCTTACGCTGATTGACCAGCAGCGCCATCACGCCCGCCAGCCCTGTCGCCGTGATGACCTGCGCCAGCAGCGCGAACAATCCCAGCAGCAACGCTGTTAAACGCGGCGAAGCCAGTGCGTCGCTGCGCGCTTCTTCGAGCGTACGGACATGGTCAATCGCCGTTTCGGCGTCCAGCCCATACACCGCGTCGCGCAACTGGCGCACAACGCTGAGCGATTCCGCCGCCGTGCGCACCAACAGGAAACCGCCGCCGCTCGTTTGCGCGACGGGCGTGTAAACTTCATCCACCGCCTCATGTTCCAAACCGTAATTGCGGCTATCGCCGATGACGCCGACAACCGTGGCCCAGTGTTCGCCGTTGTCAAAACTGATGCGGCGTCCGACAGGGTCTTCGTTGCCCCAGCGATGACGCGCCAGCGTTTGATTGATGACCGCGACACGCGCCGCCTTGTCGTGATCGGCTTCCGTGATGAAACGCCCTTTGAGCAAAGGCAACCGCAGCGTGTTCAGATAGTCCGGGCTGACGACACGGAAATCGGCTTGCGGCGCAAGTTCGCTCGCGGCGGCGGATTGGCCTTCGATGAGAAAAGTGCGATTGAACGGCCCGCGCGCAATGCCTTGCGGATTGAGCGGATAATTATTCGCCACTGCCGCCGTCAGCACGCCGGGCAGCGGTTTGACGCGGTCGAGCAAGCGCAGCGCGAAATCGCGGTACTGTTCATTCGTCGTGTACTTCGACCAGTTCGGGCTAAGCCGCATCACGACGACACGTTCAGGATCAAAGCCCGGACTGACCTGTTGCAGTTTGTAAAAGCTGCGCAACATCAAGCCCGCGCCGACCAGCAGCACGAAAGAGAGCGCGACTTGTGCCACGACCAACGCACCGCGCAGCCGTTGCCGCACGCCGCTCGCAGTGGTTTGTCCGCCTTCCTTGAACGCCGCCGTTAATTGCTTGCCGAGCGACAACGCGGGCGCGAGTCCGAAGCCCGCGCCGCTCACTGTTGCAATCAGCAGCGTGAAGAGCAATACCGCGCCATCCAACGTGATCTCGCTCGCACGCGGCGTGAAGCGCGCGGCGAAACCTACCAACAAGTGCAAACTTAGCGCTGCTAGCAGCACGCCCACAACGCCACCCGCCAGCGAGAGCAACGCGCTTTCCGTCAGCATCTGCCGCACCAATCGTCCACGGCTCGCGCCCAGCGCCGCGCGCACGGCCAGTTCGCGTTCGCGCCGCATCAGCCGCGCCAACGTCAGATTGGCGACGTTCGCGCAGGCAATCAGCAATACCAAGCCCGCCGTGCCCAACAGCAGCAACAACGTAGGTCGCGCCTCTTTCGTCAACGCTTCGCGCAACGAAGCCGACGTCAGTTGATAGCCGCGATTGTCCGGATACGCCGCCGGATGTTGTTGTTTGACTTGCGCAGCGATGCGGCTCAAATCAGCTTGCGCCTGCGCTTCCGACGCGCCGGGTTTGAGCCGACCGAAAACGACCATCATTCGCGCGTTGCGATTTTCTTTGAAGGATTCCGCCGAACGATTCGGACATGCCGAAGTCGCCATATAGACATCGTTGCTGTCGGGAAATTGCGGCAGTGGCGGTAGCACGCCGACGACTGTATGCGGGCGGTTGTTCATCTGAAACACCTTGCCCACGATGCTCGGGTCGCCGTGATGACTGCGCTGCCAATATTCGTGACTGAGAATCAGCACAGCGTCCGCGCCGTGCTGTTCATCGCTCGGCACGAAGCCGCGTCCCAGTTTCGAGCGTACGCCGAGCACGTCAAAGAAATTCGCCGAAACGACGCCCGCCTGAATGCGTTCCGGTTCGCTGCGGCCAAAGAGCGTAAACGACATCGCGTGATATTCGACGAGTTCATCCAGCGTCTGCGTTTGCGCCCGATAGTCGGCAATTTCCTTGACCGAAAACCGCATGTCGTCCACGCCCGCGAGCGGCGCCTGCTGTTTGAGCGTAATCAGCCGTTCACCGTTTTGATAAGGCAGCGGACGCAACAGCACGCCGTAAATTACGCTGAAAATCGCTGTATTCGCGCCGATGCCCAGCGCCAGCGTCAGTACTGCCGCCAGCGCAAAGCCTGGATTGCGCCGCAGCATCGTCCAGCCGTAACGCGCGTCCTGCCACACATCAGGCAGCCAGCGCCCACCGCGGGCATCACGGCATTCTTCTTTGACTTGCGCGACTCCGCCGAAAGCACGCAAGGCCGCCGCACGCGCAGCTTCAGGCGACATGCCCCGACGGATGTTTTCCTCGGTTTCGCGTTCGAGGTGAAAACGCACCTCGGCCTCCATTTCCCGCTCCATCCGGTTGCTTGACCAGACGAGCCGCAAACCGCGCAGCAATGGATTTTTCATAACGGATTCCTCTTGCCTTAGCTTGCTTCCAACACTTGCCGCACGGCGGTTGAGAGCCGCTCCCAGTGCTGGGTTTCCGCTTCCAGTTGTTTGCGCCCGGCGCGGGTGAGTTCGTAATACTTGGCTTGGCGATTATTGTCCGACACGTCCCACGAAGCCTTGATCCAACCCTGCTCTTCCAGCCGGTAGAGCGCCGGATACAGCGAGCCTTGATTGACGTTGAGTACGCCGCCGGAAATCTGTTGCAGCCGCTGCGTGATGCCCCAGCCGTGCATCGGTGCCAGCGCCAGCGTCTTCAGAATCAATAGGTCGAGTGTGCCTTGCAGCAGATCTGGTTTCTTTTTCGTCACGAGTGATGCTCCTTTAGCTAATCTAGTAGAGAGGATGCGCTTTGACTTTTAGATTGTCAAGGGAAAGCAGCCTACTCCGAACGCAAAGCGCTGCGCGGGCCTACCTGCGTCGCGCGGCGCGCCATCGTTTCGTTGATGATGGCTACGCGCGGCGACAAGGCGTTGTCGTACTCGCTGAAATCGCGGCCTTGCACAAGCGGTATTTTCATCGTCCGAAAATAGTCGGGCGTGATGCGGTAAAACGATAGCGGAATGTCCGTGCGTCCCGGCGGCGGTAATTGGCCCACGATCTGTACGCCAACCCGCGAGCGCTTCTATTAGGCAAGGTGAATGGCGATACGTTCCGGCGGCGTGGCATTCGATGTCGCCGCACCGGCGTTCGTGCTTTGCGCGAAGGCGACTGGCAGACAAAACTGGCTCAGCGCCAGCGCGGCCAGCCCGTGACGAATTTTGTTGTTCACTTAAGTTGCCCCAGCCGCCGAACGGCCAACCGGAGTTCTTTCACGCCCGCCTGCAACTATCCGGCGCAGTCGTACGCCTGCCTGAGCCAGCCCACGAGCGCGGCATCCACTTCGGCCACGCTGGCGAGCCGGACTTTGTAATTGCACATGCTTTTGGGCGGCTGCTCGATCAGGCGCGAGGTCGGCGTGACGTCTTTCATGTTCAAGCCGACTTCCACCTGCGTATTGGTCGCCGGCCCGATCATTGCAAACTGTTTTTTGCGACGCAGACTCACGTAGGTCTTTTTCGGCGCGACCTCGAATTCGCCGAACTGGTTAATTTCCTGCATCAGCCGGTCGTGAATCGGTCGCAGCGCCGCCTTCGCGCCCGCATAAAATCCGGCGATGGCGTCTTCAGTACCGGCATCGGCCGTACTCGATTCACCTGCGTTGAGTACGTGATGGGTCAGTGCATTGGCGTCGCCGTGGCCGAGGCCAAGCTCGCGTTTGAGCATGTCACGGATCTCGCCGTGCTTGCTTAAGCCGCTGGCGCGGATGAAGGCGTCGAGTTCGGTCAATGATTTCCCGCTGCGTTTTTCGATGTTCGCCAGTTGCGTGGCGCGCGCTTTCGCCAAATCGGTCATGGTTGTTTGTCTCCTGATAGATGCCTGATAGATGCCTTATAGATGAGTGAACGGTTGAACGGCAAAGCCAGCGCTGGTCACTTGCTTTGCTGCTACGAAGTAAGAGTCTGGGTTCTCTGGTTGCTATTCCGTCCGCAGCGCAACCAGCGGGTCAACTTTCAGCGCGCGCCGTGCCGGCAGCCAGCACCCCAGCAACGCCACCAGCACCGTTAGCAGCACGGCGGCCACCAGCGTGAGCGGGTCGGTCGCTCTGATGCCGAACAACAGACCTTGCGCCAAACGCGCCAGCGCCAGAGAAACAAGCAGCGCGATGGCGACGCCGAGCAACGACAGTTTCAGAGCCTGCGCAAGAAACAGTCGCAGCACGTCCGCGCGCCCAGCGCCCAGCGCCACGCGCAAGCCGATTTCCGGCGTACGTTGCGTCACGGCGAATGCCAGCACGCCGTACACGCCCACCGCCGCCAGCGCGAGCGCCAGTCCTGCCAGGATTTCGAGCAACGTGCGGGCGAACCGTTCGCGCGCCAGCGCGGCGGCGAACAATTCATTCATCGTGACGATGCTGTTTGGCGGCTGCGCGGCATCCAGTTCCAGCATCACGCGGCGCACGTCGGGGGCAACCTGCGCCGCATCCTGAGTGGTGCGCACCACGACATTCATCACCGTGTACGGAATTTGTGCGTGCGGCACGAAAAGTTCCGCGCGTGTTGGTGCCGCCAGGCCATACGATTTCATATCGCCGACGACGCCCACGACTTCGTAGCTTTGCCAATCTGCCCAGTGAAAGCGCAGTGGTTTGCCAATCGGATTCTCGCCCGGCCACGCTTGTGCGGCTAAGGTTTGATTGATGATGACGACGCGCGGCGCGTTGTTGTCATCGAGTTCGGAAAAGCTTCTGCCGCGCAACAACGGCGCGCCGATGGTTTGCAAATAGTCCGGCGTCGCCGCGCGGAAGCGTGCCTTTGGCGCATTGGCGCGCGACGGGTCGGTTGCGCCGCCGCTCTGCCAGGGAACATCAAAATCAATGCCGACCGGATTGAGCGGCAGCACGGTGGCCGCGCCCGCCTCACGTACACCTGGCAGCGCGCGCAAGCGTTCGGTCAAGGTGCGGAAGTAGGCGACCTCGCGCCGCTGCTCGCGGTATTCGTTATCCAGTTGCGCGCGCACCACCAGTAAATTGTGCGGCTCGAAACCCGGCGGGACTGCGCCGAGGCGCGCATAACTTCTGACCAGCAAGCCCGCTCCCGTCAGCAGCACGCAGGCCAGCGCCAGTTGCGAGACGACTAAGCCCTGCTGCAATCGCTGTTCGCCGCGTCCGCGCGTGGCGTTGCGCTGTCCCGCTTTCAGCGCCAGGTTAAGATCGGTGACGCTGCTGAAAAACGCGGGTGCGAGGCCGAAGACGAGACCGGTTACCAACGCCGCGCCTGCCGCAAACAGCAGCGCTGTCGCATCCATCACGACTTCATTCATGCGCGGCAGATTCACCGGACTCAGGACGCGCAGCAGCTTGAGCGACCCATTCGCAACCAGTAATCCGCCCGCGCCGCCTGCCGCAAACAGCAGCAAACTTTCCGTCACCAGTTGCCGCACGATGCGCCCGCGCGCCGCGCCCAGCGCCTGCCGCACGGCCAATTCACGGCGGCGTCCTGCCGCACGCACCAGCAACAGATTCGCGGTGTTCGCGCAGGCCAGCAACAGCAACAGCGCCACCGCCACGAACACCAGCCACAAGGCCGGACGCACGTGTCCGACGGTTTCGTCCAGCAACGACACCAGCACCAGACCGCGCCCGCGATTGCTGGCCGGATATTCCCGCGCCAGTTGCGCCGCGATGCCGTCCAATTCGCTCTGCGCCTGCGTCTGCGTGACGCCGGGTTGCAAGCGCGCGAGCGCCGACAAATAGGTTTGCCCGCGATCAATTTCATTGGGCGTGAAGCGCATCGGCAGCCAGAGGTCGGCTGCGCCCGCAGGGCTTTGGAACTCCGGGGGCAGCACGCCGATGAGTTGAAACTCGGTCTTTTCCAATTGAATCGTCGTGAGTTGTGCGGGTGCGCCGAGTTGCTGCCAAAGCGCATGGCTCAGCACCGCGACGCGCGTATGGCCGGGCTGACTTTCTGCGGCGGTGAAGGTTCTGCCGAGCACCGGCTGCACGCCGAGCAAGGCGAAGAAATCCGTCGTCACCAAACTCGCGGTCAGTTCCACAGCAGGCGTTTGCCCCGTCAGGGTGAGCGAACTGAGGCGTTGCCACGCGGCGATGCCCGCGAACGATTGATTGCGGCTTTGCCAATCGCGCAGGTTCGAGAGCGAAGTCATTTCGTGCGCGCCGCCTTTGTCCTGATTGGTCTCCCAGAGGCGGACTAACTGCTGCGGCTCGGTGAACGCCAGCGGACGCAGCAACACGCCATTGACCACGCTGAAAATCGCTGTCGTCGCGCCGATACCAAGCGCGAGCGTGACAACGGCAATCAGTGTGAAGCCGGGTTGCTTCACCAACATTCGTGCGCCGTAGCGCAGGTCTTGCCAAAGAGTTTGCATAGATTTTTCCTATTCCGTGCGAAGCGCCATCAGCGGATCAATTTTCGTTGCGCGTCGTGCGGGCAGCCAACAGGCCAGAGCCGCGACCAACGCCAACAGCAACGCGACGCCTGCGAACACCAGCGGGTCAAGCGCGCTTACGCCGAACAACAGGCTCGCCAAAAAGCGCGTCAATCCCGCTGCCGCCAGCCAGCCCGCGCCAATGCCGAGCAACGCCAGCCGCACGCCTTGTCCGAGAATCAGCCGGTAAATGTCGCGCGCCTGTGCGCCCAGCGCCAGCCGAAGGCCCAGCTCCGGCAGGCGCTGGCTGACCGCATACGCCATCACACCGTATAAACCCAGCGCCGCGAGCAGCAGCGCAATCACGCCGGACAGACCGATGATCGCCGCCGCGATTTGGCCGGGCGCAATCACGACTGCCATGTGTTCGTGCATCGTGCGCGCAAAGAAGCCTTGCGCGTTCTGGTCGAAGGCCAGAAGTTCGCCGCGTACGGCACGCATTACCTGTTCTGACGCGGCTGTCGCGCGAACGAGCAGGGTCATCCCTTCATCGTAATTTTGCGCGAACGGCAAATACGCCAGCGGCGTCGGCTCTTCGCCGAGCGTGCGATATTTCGCGTCTTTGGCAATGCCGATGATTTCGATTTCCTGGTTCGCGCTTTTCGCCGTGAGCCGAAATCGTTGGCCCAGCGCGTCCACGCCCGGCCAGTAACGGCGCGCCATCGTTTCGTTGATGACCGCCACGCGCGGCGCACTGGCGTGGTCGCGCTCGCTGAAATCGCGCCCCTGCGCCAGAGGTATTTTCAACGTCTGAAAGTAACCCGGAGTGATGCGATAAAACGAGAGCGGAATGTCCATGCGGCCCGGCGGCGGAAAATGGCCTGCGATCTGCACACCGGCCGTCGGCGTGGAAATGTCGAGCGGCGCGCGATTGCTCAGGCTGACGGCTTCGACGCCGGGCAGGCGCGCGATGCGTTCGCGCATCGTTTGGAAGTAGCGTTGCCCCTGCTCTTCGTTGAAGCCCTTTGGCGACAAATCGAAATCCAGCGCCACGACATTGTTCGGATCGAAGCCGGGCGACGCGGATTGCATATTTTGCAGACTGCGCAACAACAGTCCCGCGCCGATCAACAACAACAGCGAAATCGCCGTTTGCGCCACAACGAGGAAGTTGCGCAACCGCGCTTTGTGTGGATTGCCGCCGCTGCGCGCATCGTCTTTCAGCGCCGCTACCAGTTCCGGTTTACCGAATTGCAGCGCCGGTGCGACGCTCAACACCACGCCCGTCAACAGCGATAGCAGCAGCGAAAAGACGAGCACGCGCCGGTCTACGCTCAAATCGAATTGCAGGCGAAACGTCGGAATCGGGCTGACATCGGAAAGCCAGTTCCCCGCATATAGCGACAATGCCACGCCCAGCAAACCGCCCGGCAAAGCGAGCAACACGCCTTCGGTGACGGCTTGTCGCAACAAGCGCCAACGACTGGCGCCGAGCGCCTGGCGCACCGCCATTTCGCGCCGTCGCCCCGCCGCGCGCACCAGCAACAGGTTCGCCACATTCGCGCAGGCTAGCAACAACACGAGTCCCGTCACGGCCAACAGCAAGGCCACAAACGCGGAGATCAGCGTGCGCCGCCGCCCCTCGGCTAACGAGGTGCGTTCAAGCTCGATGCGCGGAGCCGCGCCGGTTGGGTTGTTACGCGCGGGATAAGTTTGCGCGAGGCGTTGCGCGATGGTTTGCAGCGCGGCTTGTGCCTGCGCGCGGCTCACGCCCGGTTGCAAGCGACCGGTCACTTGCAATGCGGCTTGCGCGCGATTCGTTTGCCAATCCGCGCCCAGCCACGTCCCGCTTTGTTGCAACGGCACCCAGGCTTCGACGGGCGGCACGACGCGTGTTCCCGTGTAGCCCGCTTTCGCCACGCCGATGATCGTGAACGCTACGCCATTCAGGTGAATCGTTTGGCCGATCACCGCCGGATCGCCCGCGAAGCGCCTTTGCCACAGCGTGAAGCTGATGACGGCCACGCGGTTCGCGCTGGTTTTGTCATCGTCCGGTGTGAACGTGCGACCGAGCGCCGCGTTGACGCCGAGCAACGCGAAGTAATGGCCGTCCGCCACTTCGCCGAAGATCGGTTCCGCCTGCTCGCCCGCGCCGAGCATCAGCAAGGTTTGCATTTGCGCGCTCAGGCCCGCGAAGGCTGCGTTCTGCGCGCGGTAGTCGGCAAAATCCAGCCACGAAAACCGCCCGGAGCGCGTGCCGTCCGCCGCGACGGAATAGACACTCATTACGCGCTCCGGCTCCGCCACCGGCAAAGGCCGCAGCAACACTGCATTCGCCAGACTGAAAATGGTCGTGTTCGCGCCGATGCCCAGCGCCAGCGTCAACACAGCGATGAGCGTAAAGCCCGGCTGCTTGCGCAGCATACGCGCACCATAGCGCAGGTCTTGGAAAAGGGTTTGCATAAAGTTCTCCCAAAAAAACGAGGAAGGATGAACGATGAGCGATGAATAAAACCCATTCGTCGGCGCACAGCTTCCATGATTCCGCGTCCATCGTTCGGCGTTCATCATTCACAGCGAAGCGCAATCATTGGATCCACCTTCGTGGCGCGACGCGCGGGCAGATAACAAGCGACGAGCGCCACCAACAGCAGAAACACCGCAATGGCTGCAAACGTCAGCGGGTCAGTAGTGCTGACGCCAAAGAGCAAACTGGACATCAGCCGGGTCAATCCGGCGGCGGCGACCAATCCCACGGCCACGCCGATCAGAGCCAGTGTTAGTCCCTCGCGGATGACGAGTTTCAAAACATCGGCAGGCTGCGCGCCGAGCGCCAGACGCACACCGATTTCCTGTGTGCGTCGCGCGGTCGAAAAACTGAGCAGGCCGTACAAACCAATCGCTGCCAGAATAAGCGCGAGCGCCGCAAACGCGCCGAGCCATAGCAGATTGAAGCGCCGTTCGGCCAGCGTTTTCTCCACGAGTTGTGCGACCGTGTTGACGCTCAGGAAAACCTGCTGCGGATTCACTTCTCGAATTCGCCCCTTGACACCGGGCAATAACGAGGCAGGAGCGTGGGCGGTGCGGACAAACAGCGTCGCCAGCGGCGCAGGCGATTGCGGGTAGTGCAGATAAAATTCCGGGCGCGGTTCGCTGTCAAAACCCGTAGGCCGCACCGCGCCGACGACGCCGACGATCTCCGCCGTCATGGTTTGTCCTGACGCCGTAAACGAAAACTTGCGTCCCAGTGGAGATTCATTCGGCCAGTAACGACGCGCCAGCGTTTGATTGATGAGCGCGACGGGGGCAGACTCGCCCCGGTCTTCCCGCGCGAACAAACGGCCTTGCAACAGCGGGATGCCGAGCGCGCGAAAATACCCTGCGGTCACGCGAATCAGATACGCCGCCGGTTCATTGCCATTGGACGCGGCGGGACGATCAGCCAGACTGAGTGTAGTCAGCAGCGGAACCTGGTTATCGTGAAAGGGCAGCGCGGAGGAAACCGCAACGGCTTCGACGCCCGGCAGCGCAGACACTTTTTCCAGCACTTGATCGAAGAAAACCACACGCTCGGCGGCGGGACGGCGACCCAATTGAATCTCCAACGCCAGCCCTTCGGCAGCGGTGAAACCGGGATCGGTATTGAGCAAGGTGCTGAAGCTGCGAACGAGCAATCCGGCGCCGGTAAGCACGATCAACGCCATCGCGATTTCCGCCACGACCAGAGCTTGCCATAGCCGCTGCTTTCCGTGTCCGGCGGTTTCTGTGCGCCCGCCTTCTTTCAACGCCATTTGCAGATCGGTGCGCGCTGCCTGCCAACCCGGAGCCAAACCGAAAACCACCGCCGTCAAAACGGAAATGCCCAGCGCGAAAAGCAGCACACGCCAGTCAAGCCGGATTTGCGTCAACGGCAGATTGGCGGGGCTGAGCGCCAGCATCGCCGTCATCAACCAGCTTGCCAACAGCGTACCCAGCAACCCGCCGGGCAGCGCGAGCAACAAACTTTCCGTCAGTAACTGCCGCCGCAACCGTCCGCTTCCCGCTCCCAAAGCGGCGCGCAAGGCAAACTCACGTTGCCGCCCAGCCGTGCGCGTCATCAGCAATCCGGCGACGTTGGCGCAAGCAATCAGCAACACCAAACTGACCGCGCCCAGCAACACATACGAAGCCAGCCGGACGTGCCCGACCAGTTGTTCGCGCAACGACACTACAACCGCGCCGACTTCCGCATTGGTTTGCGGATACTGCTGACCGAGACGCGCGGCAATGCCTTTCATCTCTTGTTGCGCCTGCTCAGGCGCGACGCCGGCTTTCAAGCGCCCAATGACACGGAACAGGCTGCCGCCGCGCATTTGCGGATCGCTCGGACGGTCAAGACGCGGTGCCCACAGTTCAAGGCCTGACGCCTCGCGGCCAGGCGGATACTGAAACTCCGGCGGCATCACCCCGACGACAGTGAAAGGCTGGTCGTTGAACGTGAACCGCCGCCCGATGACTTGTAGATCACCGCCGAAGCGGCGCTGCCACAACCCATGACTGAGCACGACGACCTGCGCGTTCCCCGGTTCGTATTCCCGCGGCAACGGCGTCCGGCCTGCGACCGGCGTCGTTCCCAAAATCTCGAAGAAGCCTTTCGTCACCACCCAGCCGCGAAAGACTTCCGGTTCGCCGACGCCCGTTAGCGTGAACCCAAATTGTTCGGCGGCGGCGAGTGCTTCAAACGACTGCGCCTGCGCTCGCCAATCCAGGAAGTTGGCGGGCGCAACGCCTTCGCGTGCGACGCCGGTTTGCCGATTGCTCTGCCCCAGCGTCACCAGCCGCGCGTCGTCACGGTAAGGCAAGGCGCGCCAGAACAGGCCATTAACGAAGCTGAAAAGCGCCGTCGTCGCGCCAATGCCAAGCGCCAGTGTGACCACGGCAATCAGCGTGAAGCCGGGTTGCCTGAATAACATTCGCGCGCCGTAGCGCAGATCTTGCCAGAGGGTTTGCATAGTTTTTTCCTATTCAGTGCGAAGCGCAATCAGCGGATCAACTTTCGTCGCGCGTCGTGCCGGAATCCAACACGCCACGAGCGCCACGACGATCAGCGCAACTGCTCCGCCGCCGAACGTCAGCGGATCGCGCGCGCCCACGTTGTACAACAAACTGTCCAGCCAGCGTGTAAAAATCAGAGCCGCCGTCAGGCCCAGCGCAACGCCGCAGCACGCCAACGTCAATCCATGCCGCATCATCAACTTCAGGATGTCCGCCGGTTGCGCGCCCAGCGCCAGCCGCACGCCGATTTCCTGCGTGCGGCGGCTGACCGCGTATGCCATCACGCCATACACGCCGATGGCCGCGAGCGCGAGCGCCACGGTGCTGAACACGCCCATCAATGTCAGGCTGAAGCGCGCGGGTGCCAGCGCGTCGGCCACGTAACTTTCCAGCAAGCGCACATTGTTGACGGGCAGGTTTTTGTCGAGCGCCTGCACTTCCTGCTCTATCGCTTTGGTTAGTGTGAGCGGCGGCACGGTCGTGCGCACGGCGACGTTCATCAACGGCACGACAGGTTTTTGCGCATAGGGCATGTAAAGCTGTTCGCGCCCCGGCACGCCGAGCGCGTGGTTCTGCGTGTGTTCGACCACGCCGACGACTTCCATCCAGACCGGTACAGGCGGCGTCGAATCGCCCACCAGCAGGCGTTTGCCGATGGCGCTTTCATGCGGCCAGGCTTTGCGCGCCAGCGTTTCGTCCACGATCACGACGCGCGGATGCTGCGAATCGTCCTGCTCGGTGAACCAGCGACCAGCCAGCAGGCGCGTACCGGTCGCCTGCAAATACGGCGGTGTGATGAAGCGCCAGTCCGCCGACAGATCGTCGCGCGCGGACGGCTCATCCCACGAATACCCCGTGCCGTAGCCTTTGCCCGTGAACGGCAGTTGCGAAATCGTGCCGACCGCCATCACGCCGGGCAGCCGCGCAAGGCGCGCTTCAAGCTGCTGAAAGAAGCCGGCATTGCGCGGCACGCCATAACGCGCATAAGGCAAATTGATTTGAAACGTCAGCACGTTTTCCGTTTGAAAGCCTGGTTGCACTTTTTGCAGCGCCGCAAAGCTGCGCATCAGCAGCGCCGCGCCGATCAACAAAAGCAACGACAACGCCATCTGCACCGTCACGAACACGTTGTGCAAGCTGCGACTGTCCGGCGCGGCGGAAGTCTTACCGCCTTCTTTGAGCGCCGTCTGCAAATCCGGGCGCGAGAGCCTGAGCGCCGGAGCCAATCCCGCCAGCAACGCCGTCAACACGCACGCCGCCAGACTGAAGGCCAGCACGCGCCAATTGATCGTCACATTTTCCAGATGCGGCAAATTCGCGGGCTTGAGCCAATGCAACAGCCGCACGCCCCAAAACGCGAGCAACAAACCCGCCGCGCCGCCGCACAGAGCCAGCAATAAGCTTTCGGTCAATGCCTGCCGCATCAGCCGCGCCCGCGTTGCACCGAGCGCCGCGCGAATCGCCAGTTCCTTGCCGCGCGCCAGCGTGCGCACCAGCAACAGCCCTGCGACATTGGCGCAGGCAATCAGCAACACGAAACCGACTGCCGCCAACAGCACCAACAGCGCGGGCCGCACACCGCTGACGATCTTTTGTTGCAGCGACACGACGCGAATCCGCAAATGGGTGTCCTGATACTCTGTGTGCTCGGCGCGCAATTGCGCGGCGATGCCGTCCATCTCGGCTTGTCCCTGCGTCAGCGCAACGCCCGATTTCAGGCGGCCCAGCGCGGTCATGTAATTGAGGCCGCGTTCCTCCGCCGAAAAATCACGCTGCATCAGCTTCCACAAATCGGGCTGCTTGTCTTTCCAGCGATGCGCGTCGGGCGGCAGATGCAATTTGAAATCCGCCGGCAGCACGCCGATCACCTGCCACGGTTCATCGTTCACCAGAATCGTTTGGCCGATCAAATCAGCACGCGCGCCGTACCGCCGCTGCCACAGACCGTGGCTGATGACGACGACTTTGGGGCCGTTGGCGACATCTTCCGCCGCCGTGAAGTTGCGGCCCTGCGCCAATTCGACGCCCAGCAGCGGAAACAGATTCCAGGTCGTAATGCCCAAATCCACCGTCTCCGGCAGAGTGTCGCCCGTCAGTGTCCCCGTGATCGCCAGCATTCCCGCGAACC
Source organism: uncultured Heliomicrobium sp. (assembly GCA_964603695.1). Lineage (GTDB taxonomy): Bacteria > Acidobacteriota > Blastocatellia > RBC074 > RBC074 > RBC074. The sequence goes on along the minus strand of CAZRXE010000825.1, from coordinate 78,828 downwards.
CGGCAAACGCGCGGCTACGCTCGCGGAAATCGTGAAAGTCCGGCCCGGACACCGTCGGCGCGGCGTTGTCCTGCTTGCCGTACATTGAAATCATCATCAACTGCGCCGGGTCTCGATACGGCAGCGAACGCAGCAGCACGCCGTTGACGACACTGAACAACGCCGTCGTCGCGCCGATGCCGAGCGCGAGAGTGACGACGGCAACCAGCGTAAAGCCAGGTTGTTTGAACAACATTCGCGCGCCAAAGCGCAGGTCTTGCAGCAAGTGATTGGCAACGTTGCCACGCGAGAGCTGCGCGGCTGCTACGAGTGTCGGGATAGATTTCATAGTGTTTCAGCTCACTTGGCCGCCCTTTGTTCTTTGCCCAGTAGAGCAAGCAAGCCATCGGCCAGCGTGCCGCGCCAATTCAAGGTCTCGTGTGGGCCGTTGTATTCGTTGTAGAAAGTTGAATAGCCCTTTGCTTGCAGAACGTCGCGCAAATGTCTTGTCGCCAGAATCAGCGATGGGTATGCGAAGCGGGGCAACTCCACCTGATAATGCAAATCTTCCAGCAATCCGGCCTCCAGATAGACACGCAACCAGACTGTGGGTTTGGTCGCAATTTGTCGGGTCAGCCATTCCGAGTCTGGAAAGTCTTCTTCATTGAAAGGCTGGCCGGGCCGGATAAGCGGCGACATTTCTTCAGGAGTTTGCCGATACATATACCCACCCGATTGCGAGATGACATTGCCGAAGATTTCAGAATGTCTGAAGCCCGCAAACAGCGCGGCCCCTCCGCCCAAACTGAGTCCCGCAACGACAGTTTGTTGCGGATTGGAAGTCACGTGATAGTGCCGCCTGACCCAGAAGATTATTTCTTTGGCCAAAAAATTGTTGAATGGTTCGTGGTACCACAACTCTTTGATCCGCGCTCCCGGCGCGTTGCCGATCATGACGGCGACCATCGGCGACAGTTTTCCCCTGGCCAACAAATTATTGAGCGTTGTCGGCAAGGAAACACCTCCTTCTGAGGCTTTCGTCACATAGGTTATGCCGTCAAAAGTAACGAGCAGGTGATACGGCTGACCGCCTGTTTTATAGCCGGGCGGGGTATAGACCCAAACCGGACGCTCGTTATTCAGGATCGTACTCTTGAATTTTATCTCTTCGACTTTGCCCTTCGGCACGCCCGGCAGCGGCTCGATCCACGGTTGCGGCGGCGCGTGCGGCAATTCGACCACCGACGAATCGCCGTTGCGGCTCTGATAATGGTGAGGATTGAACGGATCAGCTTGCAGCGTACCCAATCGCTTGGATTGCTCTTCGGGCTTGAGCGTGGAGAGCAGTGTCAACGCATCGTTCGGTGAGATGCGATAGCTGAAGCGGGCGTCATCGCGCAGGCGATAAGTTCTGTACCAAACGTCGGAGTCAGGCAAGAGCGTCATTGTGGCTTGAGCGAGAAATCCGGGATCGGCCAATTGATTGTTTTCATCGAAGGCATTAACAATGACGTTCCGAGTATCTTTCTTGCCACGCCATAAAAACGTTACGTAAAGATAATGAGGAGTGTCCGGCGTCGGCTCGACAAGCGGCGTGCATCGTTTGGCGACTTCCTGCCAGAAGGTTTCGAGCGCACCGCGATTGCCGGACTGAAGCTCCCGGAGCAAGGCTGCAAGGCGCGGGCTGAGCGGCTGCACCGGCGTGGTGACTGAATCTTTTCTCCAAATGGAAGCACCGCCACTCGTCACTTTTCCGGTCAATCCAATCAGGGCTACCGACAGCGTCAGCATTACGACTAGGAGTCTATGGCTTACCAGTCTTTTCATGCTCTTCTTCTCTCCGACCGCTTCACAATAAAACCGGATGAGACTATTTGATCTGTTTCCACTGCCGGCCGTCCCATTCCCACGTATCAGCCAGCGACTTCCGGCCGTTGCCGCCGCCATACAAAACCAGTTTGCCGCGCGCTTCGTCGTAAACCATCGCATGCAGCAAGCGTTTGCCCGGCCCCGTCGCTTTTATCTCAGCCCAATGCTGACCGTCCCATTGCCACATATCGGCCAGCACGCTGAGGCCTAGCATGTTCGGCGGACGAACTCCGTTGCCGCCGTACAAAAGCATGACGCCGGCGCGGCTATCGAAAGCCAGACGATGATGTGAACGCGGCGGCGGCCCGTCGTCACTCAGCTTGTGCCAGGCGCGGCCATCCCACTCCCAAGTATCGTTGCGCGCGCGGCCGTCTTCGGTGCCGCCGCCGAAGAGAATCACTTTTTTGCGCTTGCCGTCATAGGCCATCGCCGCATGCACACGTCCGCCCGGGCCAGGCACTGCGAACTTCGTCCATTGCTTGCTGTCCCATTCCCAGGTGTCTTTCGCCCACGAACGGTCGGCATGTTGTCCGCCGTACAGCACAGTCTTGCCGCGCACCGCGTCATAAGCCATGGCGTGATGATCGCGCGTGCCGATGCCGGTGTCCGTCATCTGCCGCCAGTTTTTGCCGTCCCACTCCCAAGTGTCGCCTTTGGTGTCGTCGTAGCCGCTGTTGCCGACTCCGCCAAACTCAACGATCTTTTTGCGGCGCGAATCAAAGACTGCTCCGCTCAAACTGCGCGCCGCCGGGCCTGTGCCGGGAATCAAATGCCACTGCCGCCCGTCCCAACTCCACACTTCTCCGCGCTCCGGCAGGTCCGGCGGTTGGTAACCGTCCAGCAGAATGACTTGGCGGCGCTGCCCGTCGTAAACCAGACAATGCCCCTCGCGCTCGCCGGGTTTTGCCGCAGCCTGCCTGCCAGCGATCAACGCCGTTTCCGGCGGTGAAACGATGTTGCAGAGCGCCAGGAATAACCAGCTCCCAAATGTCAGGATTGCTTTCATCATCAACTTGTTTCGGTCTGCTATCTCAATACCGCTTCATTGAAGACCAGCTTGATTAAACGTGCGGCCATCGCCTCGAAGGACTCGGCGGATGCGCCGACAAAACTTTGCTGGAGCGGCGTCAAGTCAATGCTCCCTTTGACGGCGTCGAAGGTCAGAAATTCGGCAGGCCCAACCTGACGCAATCGCGCATTGATCTGTTCGACCGCGCTGCTGAGCAGGTCGCGCACTGCGTGAAGGTAAGTCTTATCGCGCAACACCTCGCCGTGCCCCGGCACGATCACTTGCGCATCGAATTGCCTCAGCCGGTCGAGCGTCTTGATCCAATCGGTGGGATAACCGTCATAGGTGTAAGGCAGCGGATGCACCAGCAAATCGCCCGTAATCAACACCCGCTCTTTTGGCAGGTAAGCCACTGCATCGCCGCTCGTATTGCCGCGTCCGAGGTATTTGATCTGTACTTCACGATTGCCAAGATCAATATTCATTTCGTGCTCGAAAGTCAGCGTGGGTGATTGGTAAACAGTCGTTTTGTATTCGTCCGCCAAAGACTGCCGTTGCGCCAGCAGCACCGCGAGTTCCGCCTTGCCGTCTTCGGTCAGCGGCTTGCCGTCCTCGTCCTTGCTTGCCGCCAGTCGCTGCCGTTGCGCGGCAATGCCCGCCAGCAGCCGTGCCGGATAACTGCGGATGTGCAAGTCCATGTCTTTTTTAGTTTCGACGTGCGCGATGACAGCCAGACCGGGGAAGGTTTCCAGATATACGCCATTGCCCGCGTTATGGTCGTTGTGCCAGTGAGTGTTCAGCAAGTAACGCACAGGCTTATCGGACAATTGGCGGAGCTGGGCTATGTCACGGCGCGCAACCGAGGGCTGAAAACATGAATCCACGACCAGTATTTCGCGCTCGCCGATGATGATAACGGTGTTGCCGCTGTTCGCCGCCGCGCCGCGATGGCGGATGACATACACGCCCTCGGCCACTTGTTGCGGCACGTTGGCGCGCGTGATTTGCGGTTCCGTCGGCGTTTGCGCCGCCACCGCCGGCAGGTCGCACAGAAGCGCAATACTTAACCAAACCGCCTGAAACATCGTCGTGCTTCTTTGCCTCATTGGTTTCCACGCCAGCAGCCTTGTGGTACGCCGCTTGAGTTATTTCGATCGTGGGTCGTGGCCGGACTTCGCCCGGCCACGACCTCCCCTCATCATCTTTAGTTTTAGCTGCGAAGTGGCCGCGCGCGATTTCGACCTTATGCAGCCGGTTGCGCAAGTCTGTTTCCTAGATAATCTACAAAAGCGGGCGCGAGTCTAGCACCCTTTTGTAGATTGTCAACAAGAGGGGAAGGCGATGCGATGGATTGAAGGCTGCTGACAAGCACTTGGCTGACCTTGCCAGATCTATTCCTTCTCAGCCACAGAGGCAACATTTCGGGAAAGAGCGCCGCGATGTCTGTCAGACGTTCAGCACGACCACAGGCACGATCTTCTACCGGCGGCAAAAAGAAGCCGAACTACTGGAGCGTGTCGTCACGTTGTTAGCGCACAGTTGTCCGGTGCCAGCGATTGTCGTCGCCTTCCGGCTCGACGAACGCACGGTACGGGACTGGCTGGATGACAGCGGTCAGCATTGTCAGACGGTGCATGAGCATTTGGTCGAGCGACCGTGTCCGTTGGGACAAGCCCAGGCCGATGAGTTACGTGTCAAAGCACAAGGCTTGGTCATTTGGGTTGCCAGGGTCATTCAGGTGCAGACGTGGTTGTGGCGATGTCCACGATTGAATGTAGAGCTATCGCCTGATTGGGTTCCAGGCAAACGCAAGTAAGCTTAATTTGCCGTGTCTTGAGTAAAGGACAAATGGGAATCCTGCCTTTGCCATAAAGCCGAAACCGGCAACGCAAACAGGTTTTCGCCAAAGGGAATGGAGGCAGTTCCGGTGTGCAGCAGAACGCCCCGTTTGAAACGTTCTCCGGCGATTTCCTGCAGGGCGCGCAATCCTTTAAAATCCGCGCTGTTGACGCTGGCACCCGCTTTGACTTCGATGGCGGCAATGTCGCCTCTTCTGTTTTCCAGAACGATGTCCACTTCCTGCCCGTTCTGCGTGCGGAAGTGAAACATCTGCGGGCGCGTGCGGCTCCAGCCGATTTGCTTTCTCAATTCGAGGGCGACGAAGTTTTCCAGCAAGCCGCCCAATAAGTTGCCGTCGTTCATCAAACGATCCACGCCCAGCCCTAACAGATAGCCCAGTAATCCAGTGTCGTTGAGCATCAATTTAGGCGCTTTGACCAATCGCTTTCCCAGATTGGAGGCCCAGGCGGGATTGAGCGTCACCAGGTAAGTCGCCTCAAGCAAAGTCAGATACCGTTTGAGCGTGGTTTGCGCGATTTCCGTTCCGCGCGAAATGTCCGCCAGGTTGAGCAGTGAACAAGCCCGCGTCGCCAGCAGCGCCAACAATCTGGGAAGCGCCGTCAGCCCTTCTATATTTGCCAGGTCGCGCACGTCGCGTTGAAGAATGGTCGTCAGATACGCTCCGAACCAGGCATTGCGGCGGTCTTCCTCCGCGCGCATCAACACTTCCGGATAGCCGCCGCGCAGAATTCGCTGCAATAGTTGCGCGCGTTCCAAAACGCTCGTCACCGCTGGTTTGAACTCATCGCCGAAAAGCCTGTCAATAAAATCTTCCTGAACGCCTTCCAACTCGCCTTGTGAAAACGGCCAGAGCGTCAAAATCTCCATCCGCCCGGCCAGCGAATCAGATAAATCAGGCAACAGCATGACGTTGGCGGAACCCGTCAACAAAAACCTGCCCGGCCGCCTGTCCTGATCCACTGCTGCCTTGATCGCCAGAAACAATTCCGGTGCGCGCTGAATCTCGTCAAGAATGATCGCCCCGCCAAACCCCGCCACGAAACCTTGCGCGTCGTACCGCGCCGCCGCCAAAGTCGAAGCGTCATCCAGCGTAACGTACTGTGCCGGATGCGTGTCCGACAACATTCGCGCTAGTGTGCTTTTGCCAGTCTGCCTCGCTCCGTTGAGCAAAACGACCGGTGTATCCGATAAAGCCTTTAACAATTGAGGTTTAATTGTTCTTTCGTACATGGCCGAAAGTTACCCGGCAAGTGGGAGAAAATCAACCACTTACCGGAGCATTTACTTAATAGGATAACCCAGCATCTGATAACGATACCGGGAAACACCTCCAGCAAGATTTTTTATAACTGCAATGAGTTCAACTCGCGAGAGTTTTGGTTGCTGAACGCAGCGGACTGAGGAGTCCGCTGTACAAATCGAGAATTGCTGGGTTGTTACAGCAATTTTCAGATGCGTGCAATCTGCAACCACGGATGAACACGGGTGAACACAGATGAAAGTTGAGAGTTCATCCGTGTTCATCTGTGATCTCTCGGTTGCACTCAACTACAAATCGCTATAAGGCGTCTCGCTGCAACGCCGCAACGCGGCTTGCAGATCTTCGAGCCGCAAGGGTTTGCTCAGATAATCGTCCATGCCCGCTGCCAGACATAATTCCCGGTCGCCTCTCATGGCATTGGCGGTGAGGGCGATAATGCGTGGCTGTTTCCAGGCCGCACTTTGGGCGCGAATTTGGCGGGTGGCTTCCATGCCGTCCATTTCAGGCATTTGTAAATCCATCAAGACGATATCGTAGGGCTGGCGGCGCAGGGCTTCCAAAGCTTCCAGACCGTTGCCGACGATATCGGCCCCATACCCCAGTTTTTGCAACATCAGAGCTGCCACTCGTTGATTGACGATATTGTCTTCCGCCACCAGCACGCGCAGTCGCGATTGCGACTTGGGGCTGGCGGAAACGGGGCGTGGAGCGAGCAAGGGTTTGGCGGCGGTCGAACTCTTGGCCAGGATGTTCAGCAACAAGGTGCGCAACTGGCCAGACTTGATCGGCTTGGTCAACACACCGGCCACTTCTGGCAGAGTCGCGCCAGCCAATTCATCACGTTCGTTTTCCAATTCGCGGCGGTTGATGGAACTGAAAATGGCAATGGGCAGTGAGTTCCCGCGCTCGGCCTGAATTAGTGAGGCCAGCCGCAATCCGTCCATTTCCGGCATGCGCATATCCAGAAGCGCCACGTCGAATGTTTCCCCGGCGCGGATCCAGCTCAGCGCTTCGTGGGCTGAAGCGGTCACGCGCGGCAGCATTTCCCAATCCTGCATCTGACGCCGCAGAATCAGACGACTGGTCGCATTGTCGTCCACTACCAGCACACGTTTGTGGCGCAAAGACTCAGCCGCGCCTTGTTCGGAAGGTGGATTGAGCGGCGCGGCCGGTTCCGCGCGAATGGTGAAAAAGAAGGTCGAGCCGGCTCCGAATTCGCTTTCCGCCCAGATTTTGCCGCCCAACATTTTCGTCAGTCGTTTGCAGACGGCCAGTCCCAGACCCGTGCCGCCATACGTGCGTGTTGTCGAAGCGTCTACTTGCGAAAACGAACGGAACAGCCTGTCCATGCGCTCTGCCGGAATGCCTATGCCAGAGTCTCGGACCGAAAAACGGATTTCGTATTGGCCGTTGTCAAGCGGTTCTGCCAGCACCTGAACCACCACTTCACCGGCTTCGGTGAATTTGACGGCGTTGCTGAGCAGGTTGACCAGAATTTGCCGTAAACGAGTCGCATCCGTGACCACGTGCGCGGGCGTGCCGCTTTCAATCACGCAGGCAAGCTCCAGTTTCTTTTCGGCGGCCCGCGTGGCGAGCAAGTCCAGGGCTTCTTCCAGGCAAAGGCGTAGATCGCAGGGATGCCAGTCTAATTCGAGCCGGCCCGATTCGATCTTCGAGAAATCCAGAATGTCATTGATGATCGTCAGCAAGTCCTCGCCGCTGCTGCGAATCGTTTGCAGGTAATCGCGCTGCTGGGCGTTTAATTCCGTATCAAGCAACAGCCCGGTCAAGCCAATGACTGCATTCATCGGCGTGCGAATTTCGTGGCTCATATTGGCCAGAAACTGGCTCTTCGCCAGATTGGCACTTTCAGCTAAATCTTTGGCCTCTTTCAGTTCTTCTTTAATGCGCTTTCGAGTTGTGATGTCGCGGTATGACCACAGATGTCCTCGGTAAATCTCGCCCGCGAAAATCGGCACGTAATTGCGTTCCAGCGTTCGTCCATCAAGCAGTGCAATCTCTTCATTGACGACGACTTGACGCTCAGCCAGGATCGCTGTAATGCGCGAAAGAAACAGCGCAGAATCGGCAAAAATCCCTTTCAGATTTTCGGCGGCTTGGGCGCAGTCTGCGCCCACCATGGCCTTCGGTGAAGCTTCAATCCCAAAGATGCGGCAGAATTCCTGATTGACCAGCACGAGGCGGCGCTCTTCATCTTCGACCAGAATGCCGTCTTGTAAGTTTGACAGTAGCGCGGCCAGCCGCGAATTGGCCGCGCGCAACTGCTCTTCCGCCTGCTTGCGCTGCGAAATATCACGAACAAAACCTGTGAACAAATGCTGATCTTTGAGGACGTAATCGGAAAAGGAAACTTCAAGCGGAATCTGGTGCCCATCGCGATGCAGTCCCCACACTTCAACCCCGCTCCACGAAATGTGCCTTTTTTTGATCCTGAGATAGCGTGTAATGCCACGATTGTGCGCGGTCTGCATTTCCTTCGGCATCAGACAGGTGATTTTCTGACCGATCAGGAATTCGCGAGAATGGCCGAAAATACGCTCCACGGCCTGATTGGCAAACAAAATATGACTTTCCTGGTCCAGCGTAATAATGGCATCCGAAGCGGTTTCGGCGACCACGCGATACCGGGTTTCAACCTCGCGCGAGGCTTTTTCGGCCTGTTTTCGCTCAATGAATTGTGAAATCTGGCTGCTGAGGTTTCGAAGCAGCGCCTGGAGCCGCTCATCAGAGTAGAGAGACTGAGCGCAGTAAAATGCCATCACACCTGACACGTCGCCTCCGCTTTGCAAAGGAAACGCCCAAGCACTTTGTAGTCCGGCAGCCTGAGCCGCTTCCGCCCGTAAAAATCGTGGGTTGGTAGTCACATTCTCAAAACCAACAGGTTCCCCGCATTCCCAGGTAATACCTGGTAAGCCTTCGCCTTTTGCAAAGTTAAAATGCTGTGTTCCCGGTGCAAAGGCCGCATGTTTTTCCGGCGATTGGCTCCACATTTCAACGCAGTAAAGCCGCCCCTTTGCTTCATCCACCTGCCAGAACTCGCCGACCCCGCAATCCAATCCGCCGCCAATCGCGCTTAGCAATCTGGGAATAGCATCTTCGAGCGAGGCGGCGATTTCCAAAACCCGCGTGACTTCAAATTGCACCGTCAGTTCGCTATTAATCCGGCTCTGTTCCGCACGCTGTTTGGCCAACATTTCCGCCAGGTTATTTGCCTCTCGCAAGGCCATTTTGGAAGTTTGCAGCAACGGCAGATAGTGCGTGGTCGAATCATGCACGGGAAAATCAATCAACGACAGTTCCAGTTCATCCAATTCCCTGAGTTCAGTGATTTTGGGCGAGCCGAGAAAAATGAGCGTTGCATCCGTTTTCAGGAATTGGCCCTTTAATTGAATGGGGACACTATTTGGCCGCAACAAAAACAGCGTATTTTGTCGGTCACCAATCGCTTCAAAGGTAGGGTGAAGATTGGGACGGACAATATAAAAGGCAACGGAAAAGGCTACTCCCAGCTTGATCCGGCAGATTTGCTCCAGCGCCTTGCCCGCTTGCACAATCCGCAGGTCGCGATCCAGCACGAAATGGAATGGAAATGCCTCCGCGAAATGCTTTGGAGAAAGTCCGAAACGCGGCTCACCCATATAAATTAAGTCACCTCACTGTTGATTGCATTGTAGCGAACCAGGAATTCGTCGTGGCTTGCCCCCTCAGCGCGATTGAGTATGTAGGCGACTTCAACGCGCGTATTCATCATTTTGCCCAACCCTTGCAATAAACCAATGATCATTGGGCCAAGTCCCGGGCGCGCCGAATAATAGTGTAGGACTAATGAATTGTCGTCCACTTCCGTGCAGCGGAACGACGGCGGTTGCAGCTTTTCAAAGCTTAATCCCACCTGCGCATGTATGTTGTCCAGGTTCATCAGAAACTCTTTCAAATTTCGCCCAGAGCGTGTCAACAAATCCCCGTAGCCTTCTTGCCCGGTGTACAAAATCCAGTATTCACCAAATTTCTGTAAGATGTCTTCGGCTGGCAAGCCAAGTACCTGGCTTGCCGCGCCGACCAGCTTGTAAGTCACGTCATCAGGATACGGATTCATACTGATAAAATAGTCCACGTCTATTCCTGCGACCCGCTTAATGTCCTGCCAGGCGTCCTGACCTGCGACCTGACATACCAATCCTTCAATAGCTTTGTTTACCAAGCCGTACATGTTTTCTCCTTATAGCGGTTTTCAGCCGAGTGCGACCTGCACATTCAGAGGTGTGACAGGTTCGAAACCTGTTACACCCAATCAAGAAGCCGCAGACACCTGCAAATTGCTGTATAGGCCTACAATTGATCGGAGTACTCGCTTTAATCCCAACCGGCGCTGATTTCCATTTATTGCAAGACTGACGCAAAATCCAAGAGTACACACCGTTTATTATTCTGTCTTTTTTGGTTAAGCCCTGTATCGCAGCGTTGCAGGGTCGTCTGAATCAAACCAAGTTGTGTTATTGGGTGAACAAGTTTGCGAAACAATTCCCGCGCTGACAAGCGATTCAGAACGAAAAATTACCTTGACGACAGCAATTCTCAGTTTAGAAAATGGGTGTTCCAGATATCGCCGTGGGCGTAATCTCAACACAAAAGTTCAATGGAACAATGAACGCGAGGGAAAACCTACCGGTTCCCAACTCCGTCGAGTTGGGTAAACGCAGGCACGAATGATTGCCTTATTACCAAGCTTGATTGCTATTTACATTGCCTGGGTAAAGTCTCCGCGGCATGCCTTTTTTGACGTGTACCTGCCGACCTTGTTGCTTATGCCGGACTATTACCGTTGGATTGCGCCAGGATTGCCTGATCCAACCTTCAGCATGTCCGCGATTTTGCCTATTGCTGCGTTCTTCTTTATCCAACAGGGCAGGCGATGGCGCTTCTCATTTGCGGATATTCTGGTTGGCGGGTATGCGCTTGCCGTGGGTTATTCAGAGTACCTGAATGCGGGGTACAACGATGCGCAGAACCTGATGTTTGAAATGATCTGTTGGGTGGCGCTGCCCTATGCTCTGGCCAAAGGCCTGGTGGAACCAAATGGGTTGCGCGTTGAGTTCGCCAGGCGGCTGACCTGGCTGCTGTTCATCATTTCGCTGATTTCAGCCTACGAATTCAAAATGGGGGCCACTCCCTGGCGAATGATATTGGATCGCTTTTTTCCGGGACAAGGGGCGGGTTGGGTGACAACCTTCCGCTGGGGCTTTGCGCGCGTGGCAGGCCCATACGGACACGCCATTTTGGCGGGCATTATTCTGATTATTGCCTATCGTTTGCAAAGATGGCTGGAATGGTCAGGTTATTGGGAACCGCAATTCAAAAGGTTTCACCCTATTAAACTTGTAAGCAAGGCGCGGTTGATTACGTTAGGAATTCTCAGCGGCGTAGTGATGACGATGGTACGCGGCCCCTGGATTGGTGGTGTGTTGGGCGCAGTGGTCACGGCCATCGGCAGGCAAAAAAATCGCTGGAAAACAGTCACGGTGATTTTGGTAACGCTGGTAGTCATCGGCACGCCCATAGGCATTGCGTTTTGGCAATACGTTTCGGTGGGCCGCGCAGGAGCGAAAACCGTTGCCCAGGAATCAGCGGCCTACCGCAAGGAATTGATTGATAAATACCTGGACATTGCTTTGCAAAAAAGTGTGTTTGGCTGGGGACGGAACTACTGGCCCAAGGTAGATGGCATGACTTCAATTGACAATTACTACCTGCTGCTGGCGCTCATGCACGGATTGCTGGCGCTGGGTCTGTTTCTCGCGATCTTCATCTGGTTTATGGGACGATTGTTCTGGCGCGGCATGAACGAAACGCCCTCGTATCCGCCCGGCAGCTCGCTCAATTTCACTTTGCTGGGTATTTACTGGGTGATTCTCTTTTCCATCGCCACGGTTTTTATGGGCAATCAGTTGATCCCTATCTTTTTCCTGCTGACCGGGTGGGCGGAAGGTTATCTGCTTTGGGGGAAGGAAACAAAATCCACGACAACACAAGCTGCGACTGGCCTGATGGCTCAAGTTTTACCTTACAGGTTTCGCCGAACTTTGTCGTAAACCTTCCCTGCCCAAAAACTTCCCACAATAGATTTTGTTATGCTTTCTGGTTGTACACTGGCGTGAATACCGTATACTTCGCTCAATGTCAGATGGCATTTTACAAGTTGAGATGGATTTGGAATGAAGCTTTGGAAGATTTGTAATTTATAGGTTTAAGTCCGGCAATGAACCTTTGAAAAGACCTGATAAAGAAAGTTTTTGTGAGTGCTTCCTCTCAATGCTGTAAAAATGGAGCTGCCTCTGACGGAAAAATTCCGACAAATAACAGAATCGTAATAAAGTTAAGGTTGCGTTCGTCTTACATTCTAAATGTTTGCAGTCTCGGCCTGAGGCTATCCCACGCGAACAGAGAAAAACACATACCATAGGATTATACTGATGAGTTCGTTTGTTCCCCCAAATGCGACTTGGCTGTCTGACGCGATTCGCCACAATTCGCCGCTATATTCAATGCCCCCTCATCAACGGAAATGGGTTGAAGTTTTGATGGAGCAATTTTCTTGTTGGGCCAAAGCCACCGGAATAAGGGCATTTGCCGCGATGCCTCTTCCCGGAATTCTCGTCCGACCACGAACCGAGGCGTTTTCCCTTTTTGAGAAACACGCACGTCCCTTCCACACAGTATAAGGAGGATCATGCAAGCAATAACGATCAGTCCTTTGCGCGCAGCCCGTGTGCTGGTTGTTGATGACGAACGTCACATTGCCAGGTTTTTGGAATTTGTCCTGAAAAAAGCAGGCTATGAAGTCTGTGTCGCTTCTGACGGTGAAGAAGCGCTGGCGCAGGTTGAACAATTTAAGCCTGATGCAGTGTTGCTGGATTTGGTTATGCCCAAACTGTCCGGCCTGGATGTCTTGCAATACTTGCGAGCGCAAACTCGTTATGAACATCTGTTCATTGCAGTCTTATCGGCGCGCTCGTTCGAGGAACGCGCTGGAGAGATGTTGCAGGCCGGAGCCAATTTGCACTGCGAAAAACCCGTTGCGCCGTCATCGCTGCTCAATCAACTGGCAGCGGGAGGCATTCCGCCGCGAATTCCCATTTCTGCTACTGAAGTGGCGGAGGTAAGTAAACAATGACAACGATTGGCCCAGCCGTGGAACTGCTGTCTGTTCTCAGCCCTGCTGAGCAAAGACTGCTGAGCGAATTGCACAAAGTCATTGTGCCGTTTGCTCAGGCAGCCAGTACCGGCTTGGTTTATTGCGTTGGTCAACTGCCAATCTGGTTGGCTCGCGGGGCGTTTTGTCCCTGCTCTTCTCAAAAAGATTTGACGCCGGATTGCGTGATCGAAGCCTGTCCGGCAAATCGAACCTGTCAGACACTGAAATGTGGTGCAGGACAATTGCTGGTTTGCGCGCCGGAATCGCAACCAACGCTGTTCGCCTCCGTCCAACAGTTACTGGTGCTGCTTGACCGGCAGGCGGGGCTGGAACAACAGGAAGAGATGTTGCTGGATGAACTGAGTGCCAGTTGGGAAAGCCTGGAAGCCATTTATGAAATCAGCACAGACCTGAATTCCTTGATTAAGCCGCTGGAATTTCTGCCGCGCATTTTGCACCGCGCCACGTCTTATCGCGCCGGGTTGAAGGCCGTACTCTGGCTGGAACGGGACGGGAATTACCATCCGATGGCGCAGGGCGTGGAAAACCTGATCCCGCGTTCGATTGCGGGCGGCTTGCTGGGCAAAGTCACTGCGGAAAGGAACGGGCTGTTGTTAAATGGCCGGGACCGCATTGCCGCGCAACCCGACCTGGAACCGGAGTTGTCCGTTGCCTGCAATGTGGCCATTGTGCCGCTGACCACCGGCCTGAAAACCCTCGGCATCCTCGTGGTCTGGCAGGAAGAGGTCGGCGGCGAATTTGATTCGCACGACATGCGTTTTTTGTCCGCTCTGGCCACTCAATCAGCGATTATCATCGAAAACGAACGGCTGCACCGCACGGAATTGGAAAGCGAACGGTTGCGCCAGGAAATCGAGATCGGCTCCAGAATCCAGCAAATGCTATTGCGCGGAAAAATCCCGGATTCGTTTTCCGGCCTGCAAGTCGCCGTGCTTTCGGTTCCTTCGCGGATGATTGACGGCGACTTTTATGAATTCATTCAGCCGCACAAGAACTGTCTGGACATCATCAATGGCGACGTAATGGGCAAAGGCATTCCGGCGGCGTTGGTCGGCGCAGCCACTAAAAGTGCCTTTCAACGCGCCTTGAACCAGCTTTTCTCGACCGGGCAACAAACCCTGCCGGAACCGCATGAAATCGTCGCCCGCGTGCATGAAGAAGTTGTTCATCAACTCATCACCCTGGAAAGTTTCGTGACGCTTTGTTACGCGCGCTTTGATCTGGCCGCGCAACAGGTGCGAATTGTAGATTGCGGACACACCGCCGCAGTGCGCTGTCGTCCTGATGCATACGCCTATGAATTGCTGAAAGGCGTCAATCTGCCGATTGGCTTTATTGAGGATGAAAGGTACGAGCAATCCACGTATCCGCTGGTGCCGGGCGATCTGTTCTTTTTTTACTCGGACGGATTGACCGAGGCGACCAATGCCGACGGCGAAGTTTTCGGTGAAGAACGAATGCTGGAAATGCTCCGGCGTAATTGCAGGCTTGATCCCGAATCGCTTGTTGCCGATGTGCATCGAACTGTGCTGGCTTTCGCAGGCCGCGAAACTCTGGGCGATGACCTGACCTGTGTGGCCGTGCGCGTCCTGGCACAAGCCAATCCTACTCCACTGGCGGAACTGCGCCTGCTGAGCGATCCGCGAAGCCTGACCCTGTGCCGCGATTTCGTACGGCAAGCCTGCCTAACAGCCTGCCCAGAGGTTGGAGAAGAAGTTATCAGCGAGTTGGAACTGGCCGTTAATGAAGCGGTCGCCAACGTCATGGAACACGCGTATCGAGAGCAGGAAGATCAACCGATACAGCTTTTTAGTTCGACAGAGGCAAACCAGATCAGTTTTGTCATTCGTCATCAAGGCTTGCCCTTCGATCCGGCAACGGCCCCGGAACCGACTTTTGATGGTTCAAAAGATGGCGGCTTCGGCCTGTTCATTATTTCAGAATTGGTGGACAAGGTCGTTTACGAAACGGATCGCCAGGGGCGTCACACCATTTCTTTATTCAAAACCATTGATGGAGGAATTCATGGAAGCAACATTTGAAACCGTCGAGAACACGACGATTTTTCAGATTCCAGTCGAATCGCTGGATGCGGGAAATGCCAAAGAATTCAAGCGCGACGTGCTGCCCGCACTGAACGGAAAGGCGCGAGTCATTTTCGATATGAGCGGATTGAAATTCGTGGACAGTTCCGGCCTGGGCGCAATCCTGTCTTGTTTGCGACAACTGAACGCTGGCGGCGGTGATTTGAAACTGACCGGCATGCAGAAACCCGTGCGGGCGCTGTTTGAACTGGTGCGCATGCATCGCGTCTTTGACATTTACAACACCCGCGAAGAAGCGCTGGCGGCGTTTCGCGAATAAGGCATCGGCAATCGAGGAGCGAGGAGGAAGCATGTTCGCGAATCTGCGCCAGGATTGGGAAACCTACGAACGAGACCTTGCGCGGCAAGGTTTGTGGGTGATGGCCGTGTATCGCTTCGGACGCTGGCGATATGGCATTCGACCAGCGTTGCTGCGGATGCCGTTTTCCTTCGTTTATCGCTGGCTGAAGGTGCTCAGTCAGATTTTGACCGGCATTGACCTGCCTTGTGAAGTGACGCTTGGCCGGCGGTTCAGGATCGAGCATTTCGGCGACATCATCATCAGCGGCGACGCAGTCTTTGGCGATGACGTGACGATTCGCAACGGCGTCACCGTGGGCTTGCGGCGCACAGGCGTGCGCGGCGCGCCCAACATCGG
Organism: uncultured Heliomicrobium sp.; assembly: GCA_964603695.1. Lineage (GTDB taxonomy): Bacteria > Acidobacteriota > Blastocatellia > RBC074 > RBC074 > RBC074. The sequence goes on along the minus strand of CAZRXE010000825.1, from coordinate 62,874 downwards.
CAATCGTGTGGACATCGGCGCAGGCGCGAAAATCCTGGGGCCGATTCGCATTGGCGATGACGTGGCGATTGGCGCAAACGCCGTGGTGCTGACAGATGTGCCTGCCGGTTCCATCGCCGTGGGCGTGCCGGCCATCATCAAACCGAAGAAAAAGCCAGCAGGCACTGCGCCCTCAAACGAGCAGGAAGACTTGCGCTTACAGTATCAGGGAGAACGGTGAGCAATTCTTTGCGAATTTTCTATGCCGCTGGGCCGGGCGATGTCGTCGGCACGTACCGGCATTGGCTCAACGGGCAGGACGATCCTTCGCAGGTTTCGATGACCTACAGCGGGCAGTTTTTTGACGCCTGCCGCGAGCTGGACGCGACGGGGTTCGTGTTGTCATCGTGCCCGCGCGTTGACCGGTTTCAGGATGCGCAGATGACTTTGGAAAACCGTCCGAAACCCATTGCGCGCGGCATCGGTTATCACCTGACGGAAATCCGCTATGGGTTGCATCTGGCGTGGACAGCCTGGCGCTTTCGCGCCGATCTGGCGGTGATTGCAGAAGGCACAACGCATTGGTTTGTTTTGTTTTTGCTGCCGCTGCTCGGCATCAAGCTTGTGCCCACAGTGCATTGCGTGTTGTGGCCGAAATTCAAAGCGCCCGGCAAGGCGCAACAGTTGCTCAATCGAATGGCGGGCGTGTTGTTTCGGCGATTCTGCTTTGCAGTGATGAGCGCGTCGGAAGACATCACCGAACAGATTCGGCAAATCACCGGCGGCCAGCCGCGCCCCGTGGTGCCGTTTTTGCCAACGTATCGCCGGGAAACATTTGCCAACGCGGTTTTGCCGTCCGCGGAACGCGCACCGTTCCGCGTGTTGTTTGCCGGCAGAATTGAACGCAACAAAGGCGTCTTTGATCTGCTGGAAATTGCCCGACGCTTTCAACGCGAAGAGCAACCGCAGGTCGAATTTGATTTATGCGGCACAGGCTCTGCGCTCGAAGCGTTGCGTGCCGCTGTGGAACAGGCCGGCGTCAGCGCACGGTTTCGCACGCATGGCCATTGTTCGCGCGACGTGATGCAACAAATGCTTTGCCAATCGCATGTCATCATCGTCCCGACTACGACGGATTTCATTGAAGGCTTCAATCAGGTCGTGGTTGAAAGCGTGTTGGCTGGGCGTCCGGTCATTACGTCTTCAGTCTGTCCGGCGATTGCCTGCGTGCGAGAGGCTGTGGTCGAAGTCCCGCCGGACGATGTGGCGGCGTATGGCGATGCGATTTTGCGGTTACAGGCAGACGACAATTTTTATGAAGCCAAACGCCGCGCCTGTTTGTCCTACCAGGAACAGTTTTACGATCCGGCACAAGGCTGGAGCGCCGCGCTCCAACTGATTGCCCAGGCCGCGCGAACCAAATCCGAAGTTGTCCCCGCCGCAGCTTCGGTGCAGTACCGCGCGCAATAATCCATTTTGTAAGAGGAAAGCGAGCAGAAATGGCAACAGACAAACCCGATCCGTTATGGAAATTGATGGGATTGCTTTTCAAGGCACATCCCTGGCACGGGGTGGAAATGGGCGAAAACGCTCCGCGCGTGTTGACGGCCTATATCGAGATCGTGCCCAGCGACACGGTCAAATATGAATTGGACAAAACCACAGGCCTGCTGAAAGTGGATCGCCCGCAGAAATTTTCCAACGTCTGCCCGTCAAATTATGGCTTGGTTCCGCAAACGTATTGCGGCGAGCGCGTAGCGGCGCGAATGGCGCAACGCGCCGGGCGCGAAGGACTGGTCGGCGACGGCGACCCGCTGGACATTTGCGTGCTGACCGAAAAAGTCATTCCGCACGGCGATATTCTGTTGCAGGCCGTGCCGATTGGCGGCCTGAGCATGATTGATGGAGATGAAGCCGACGACAAAATCATTGCCGTAATGGAAGGCGACGCCGCTTACGGCGCGTGGCGGGACATCAGCGATTGTCCGGCTTCATTAATCGAACGGCTGCGCCATTACTTTCTGACTTACAAAAATGTGCCGGGCGATGAGCCGGCCAAAGTCGAAATCACGCATATCTACGGATATACAGAGGCGCTGGCCGTGATTGAAGATAGTCATCAGGACTATCTGACGCGCTTTGCCGACATTGAAGGAATGCTGACAGCGGCGCTGCGCTGACAATGTTTCTGCTTCAGAGTGGAACGAGGAATGCACGAGGTACTGAAAAAAATTAGCTCTCATTGTTTCCTGCCGGCGCTGTTGCCAACGCTGTTGCTGTTGTTGGCGACATCGCTGTTTGCGCAGGACGCGCCCAAACCTGTGCCGCAGGACACATTCAACACACCGAATAAATCCAAAAGCTTCACGCCTGCCGAATTGCTGGCGCAGTTCGATGCGGGCGATGAAATTGATTATTCGCTGGGCGTGGGCGACGAGTTGAGCATAGAGGTGTGGGATCACCCGGAACTTTCGGGCAAACACATCATTGGGCCGGATGGCAAAATCACCTTGCAGCACGCCGGTTCGCTGATCGTGTCCGGGCTGACACGCGACGCTGCCGCCGAAGAAATTAAAAAATCCCTGGAACGGTATTACTACAATTTGCTGGTGACGGTGCGCGTGGACAAATACACCTCAAATCGCGTCATGATTCTGGGCCGTGTCACCAATCCCGGCACGCTTTACTTCGACAATCCGCCGACCCTGCTGGAAGTGATTACACGGGCGGGCGGTTTGCCGATTGGCGGCGTCGGCGCGGAAAAAGCCGCGTTGGCACGCTGCGCCATCTTCCGTGGCCGCGACAAAGTCGTCTGGATTGAACTGAAAAATCTGCTCAACGCGACAGACCTTTCCCTGAACATCCGTTTGAAGCGCAATGATCTGGTCTATTTGCCGGATTCGGACGATCAGCTTGTTTATGTGCTGGGCGAAGTGAAAACGCCGGGCGCGTACCGCCTGACGCCCAACATGTCGTTTCTGGATGCGCTGTCGCTGGCCGGCGGCCCGACGCGCGATGCTTCCACCAACAAGCTGCACATTATTCGGCAAGGCAAACAGATTGAAGCCGAATTCACGTTCGACAAACTGCTCAAACCTGACTCAAAACTCAATTACTCGTTAAACGAAGGCGACATTGTTTACCTGCCGCCCCGGCGGCTGGCGAAAGTGGGCTACGTGCTCGAAAAGGTCAATCCTTTCGCTTCGCTGCTGCTGGTGTTTTCCAGTTTGACGAAATGAAGGCGAAGTCTGATTCCAATCAATCTGTTGCTTCCGCCGCCGCTGCGGCAAGTTTGGCGGTGAAAGCAAGTGCGCCAAGTATGACCGACGCACCACAGGAAAAATGGAGTCCTCAACCGGCGGTGGCCACCGTGGCGGGCAAAGGTGTGGTTTCCACCGCACCCGGACGCGGCATTAATCCAGTACTCAGTTGGAAGCGGCATAAAGGATTGGCGCTGGCGATTTTCGTGATTGTTTTGGGAGCGGGCGCGCCTGTCGCCTGGATGATGGGCAAACCGGCATTCTATACCGAAGCTGCGATTCGCGTGTCTTCGCGCTTTCTGAAAAACCTGAATTCGGATCAGGAGTTGGAATTGCAATCCAACAGCCAGTATCGCGAATTCGTGCAGCAGCAGATTTACACCATCAACCGTTTCGACATTGTTTCGGAAGCCTTGCAGCGATTGGGCGACAAACGGCGGCTGTATCAATTGCCAGCCGAAAACGACCGCCGCGCGACGGAACGTCTGGCCCGCGAACTGTCCATCAAGCCTGTGCCGGATTCGTATTTAATCACCATCGGTCTGGAAGGCAGCAAGGCCGAAGGACTCGCCGATGTGGTCAATTCGGTGGTGACGACTTACCTGGAACACGCCAAAACTGAAGAACTGTACGGCGCGGATCAGCGGCGCGAAAACCTCAATCAGGAACGCGACCGGTTGCGGCAGGAATTGAAAACCTTGTTTGACCGGCGGACGGCTTTGGGGCAGGAAATCGGAGTGACCACTTTCAGCGGCACGCTGTTGAACCCTTACGACCAATTGCTGTTCAAAAGCAAAGACGCTTTGGAAAACGCCCGCCGCGAACGCATTCAGGCCGAAGCGAAATTAAACGCGCTGGAAAAGAAACTGGAAGCCAACGACCGTCCCGCAGTGGAAGCACTGGCTGAGGAACAGGCCGGCAAAGACGCCGGGCTGAACAGTTTGAAATCCAACCTGTACATCCGCCGCAGCCTGTTGCTGTCCAAATTGAGCGGCATTTCCAAAGAACATCCGGGCCGCCCCGCCATTGAACGCGAATTGAACGACATCGAAGAGGAAATCGCCCGCGCCACCGGGACGCTGTCGAAATCCTATCGCTCAATTTATCTGGATCAACGCCGTGCGGAGCTGGCACAGACCCAGCGCGTCGAGCGCGAATTGGATGCGCAGGTGACGGCACTCGGCGAAAAGGCTTCCTGGTTCATCACGCGCTATTACGAAGCAGTGTCCTTGAGCGAGGACATTGACCGGTTGCAAAAACGGCTGGCGACGATGGATGAGCGGGTGGATTTCTTTTCGCTCGAATCCACAGCGCCGGGCTGGGTGCGCGTGGTGTCTGAGGCGCGCGTGCCGGATTTGCCGATCAAAGGCGGAAAAAAGAAGCTTCTGGCGCTGGTGATGCTGGCGGCGATTTCGCTGGCCGCCGTTGCGCCTATTGCGGTGGATCTACTCGATCCGCGCATTCACGTGGCCGGGCAGTTGCAAAAACTGCTGGGATTTCCGCCGGTCGCCTGGATTCTGGATCAGCGGGATGAACAGACGAAGCAGTTCGCGCAGGATCAATTGCTGCGTCTGGCAACGCGGTTAAATCAGGATCGTCTGGCGCAAGGCACGCGCGTCATCGCTTTTACCTCGACCAAAAACGGCGAAGGTTCATCCACTCTTGTGCTGGAAACGGCGCGATTCCTGGCCAAACTCGGCGTGCAGGCCGTCGCCGTCGAAGCCAATCCGCTGACGCCAGACAAACGTTATCAAAGTCGCGGGGCCAACAAGGAAGGTCTGATCGAAGTGCTGACTGACCAAACCACCGTGCGCAAAGCCGTGCTTGCAGGCGATGAAACGCTGCCGGATCGTTTGGCGGTTGGCGAAATTTCAGCACAACGCCCGCTGGCCACGCTCGACCAGTATCGGCAGGCGCTCCGCCAATTGGCCGAGCAATATGAATTCGTGCTGCTGGATTGCGCGCCGTTGCTGCTTTCGGTGGATGCGGAACTGCTGATTGGATTGGCCGATGCCACACTGCTCGTCGTCGAAGCAGGCGCGCTGTCCAAAGGCGAAATCAAACGCGCCCTGCAGGCGCTGGAACGACTGGCACCGCCAACCTTCGGCGCAATTTTGAATCGCGTGCAGCTTGTCGAAGCAGGCGGCGCATTTGCCGAGCAATTGCAGGAATACAAAACCGGCAAGCGGCTGCCTGCGCGCAAACTGCTTTCCCCCTGGTTGTGGAAGTAAGGATTTTTCCATTTTCCATTTGCCATTTTTCAATTGTCATTTGTCATTGCTGTGATGGCTTCAGGCGATGACCAATGACAAATCACAAATAACAAATGGGAAATGAAATTACGGACAAACCTCTGTTCGACTACTTACATTTTAGAGTAGCGTATGAAACTCCCCCTCATCTACGCGCTGCACAGCGGCAATCTGTACGGCACAGAGCGCATGGCGCTGGCAACGGCGGCCAGTCTGGCCGATGAATTCGAGCCGGTCATTTTCGCGCCGCCCGGCCCCGCGCTTGGAGAAGCCGCGCAAATGGGCTTTGCCGCCGAAGCTTTCACAAGTCCGCTGGAATTCGCCTGGAAGCTGCGTCCTTTTTTGGGTCAACATAAAACACTGGCCTTTGTCGCCACCGGCGTTACGCATTCGCTGGCCTGTCTGGCCTGGAACAAACTTTACCGCCGCAAGGTCGTGCATCTGCATATGGTGCATGGCGGCACGGATGAAGCGCTGAGTTATGGGCGCAAACGCAAATTGAACGGCGCGCCCGTCACCTTTGTGGCCGTTTCCGGTTTTGTCAAAGAGCGTTTGATCGCCAATGGCGTCGCGCCCGAACAAATCACCGTCATCGAAAATTTCCTGCCTGATGCGCAAATTGCCGCCGCGCCCAAACGTGCGGAATTTACGCAAGCCGGCGTGCGCAAGCTGATCGTCATTTCCCGTGTAGACCCGATCAAGCGGCTGGACGTGTTGCTGGACGCGTTTGACCGGCACACTGAACTTAAAACGCTGCCGGTGTCCGTTTACGGCACAGGCTGGCAACTCGACGAAATGCGCGCGCGCGCAGCGGCCAACAATCCCAACATTCACTTTGCGGGTTTTCACAACGATGTCGCCGGCGAACTGGCGCAGGCGGATTTGCTGGTTCACACCTGCCCGGAAGAGCCTTTCGGACTGGCCATCATCGAAGCGATGGCCGCCAATGTGCCGGTGCTTGCGCCGGACAGCGGCGGCGCGGGTTCGTTGATCGAAGACGGCGTAACGGGCTTTCGCTTTGCGGCGAATCAGGCCGATGCGCTGGCAGCGCGTTTGCGCGAATTGAGTCAGGCTCCGGCGGACTTGATCAATCGCGTGGTGGCCGGCGCGCGACAGGCATTGGCGACGCGCTTTTCTGCGGCGGCGCGTTCGGCGGATTACAGACGATTGTTGATGGGAGGATTGCGATGAACCAAACGCCTGCTCTTTCGGTGGTCATCATTGGGCGCAACGAAGGCGCGCGGCTTGTCCGTTGCATCGAATCGGTCAAAGCCGCCAGGCCTCTTTCTGGCGGCGTCGAAATCATTTATGTGGATTCGGATTCGACCGACGGCAGCCCGCAGCGCGCACGCGAACTCGGCGCGCAGGTCATCGTCGTTCACCCCGAACGCCCATCGGCGGCGTTGGGACGCAATGCCGGCTGGCGCGCAGCCCAGGCACCCGTGATTTTGTTTCTGGATGGCGACACCGTTTTGCATCCTGATTTCGTTGCCGAAGCAAGCCGCGCCTTTGCCGACCCGCAGGTCGCTGTTGTTTGGGGACACCGCCGCGAATTGCATCCTGAAAATTCCATTTACAACCGCGTGCTCGATCTGGATTGGGTGTATCCGCCGGGGCCTTCGGAATTTTGCGGCGGCGATGCGCTGATGCGGCGCGCGGTGCTGGCAGAAGTGAGCGGTTACGACGAAACGCTGATTGCGGGCGAAGAGCCGGAAATGTGCCGCCGCATGCGTTCACGCGGCTACGTCATTCAACATCTGGATTTGCCCATGACCGGTCACGATCTGGCGATGACGCGCTGGTCGCAGTATTGGCGCAGAGCCTTTCGCGCCGGCCACGCTTATGCCGAAGTCTCCGACCGTTTTCGCGGCACAGGCCAGCCGCTGTGGGAACGCGAAGTCAAACGAACACTGATTCACGGCTCAGTCATTTTGGGATTGGGCGCAGCCGGTCTGCTCGGTTCGCTCGTGTTGCTGTCGGTGTGGCCGTTGCTGATTGCGTTGGGACTTTTTCTGCTGCTGGCGCTGCGCACGGCGCTTAAAGTCGGCTGGAAATCGCCGGAACCGCTGACCCGCCTGCTTTACGGAATCCATTCGCACGTGCAGCAGGTGCCGATACTCTTCGGCCAATTGAGTTACTGGCGCGACCGAAAAGCCGGGCGGCGGCGACGGCTGATCGAATACAAGAAAACGGAATCGTGATGCTGAAAACACTCATAACGGCATTGCTCAAACCTGTGGCGCGATTGGTGGACGCGCTTGAACCCTTGCGCCGAGCCTGGGCGCACGCGCGTTTGTCGGCGCGCATTGACGGGCCGCTGCCCGCTTCGGTGGTCGTGCTGGGCGTGCCGGAAATTCACGGCACAGGGCGCATCCGTCTGGGCGAAGACTTGTATCTGTACCGCGAGCTGTATCTGGAAACGCAGGAACAAGGCAGCATCACAATCGGCAATGGCGTGGTGATTTCGCGCGGCACGCACATCGTTTCGTTTGCGCGCATCACCATTGGCGAAGGCGCGATGATTGGCGAATACACCAGCATCCGCGACGCCAACCACCGGTTAAATGATGGCGGTTCGGTGCGCCATACCGGACACGATTCCGCGCCCATCACGATTGAGCGAAACGTCTGGATCGGACGCGGCGTGACAGTCCTGCCCGGCGTCACCATCGGCGAAGGCGCGGTGATTGGCGCAAACGCCGTGGTCACGCGCGATGTGCCCACCGGCGCAATCGTCGCGGGCGTTCCGGCCAAACCGCTGGCGGCCAAAGGAGCGGCATGAATATTTTGTTGATGGCTTATCAATGCGGGCCGGGCATGGGTTCCGTTTCACAAATCGGTTGGGAATGGTATGCGCGACTGGCCGCCAAACACCGCGTCACGCTGGTCACACACGTCCGCAACCGCGAAGCCATCAGCAAGACAAACGCTCCCTGGAACGGGCCGGAAATCCTTTACGTTGACACGGAATGGTTTGCCGGGCCGCTGTACCGGCTGGCGTCAAAACTGTTTCCGAAAAGCCAGCATTCGGTCTTTCTGGTGTCGTCGCTGGATTTTTTCGTCTTCGATTACGTGGCCGTCAAGCGGCTGAAACAGCGGGGCCAGCAATGGGACGTGGCGCACATGGTCTCGCCGGTTTCGACTTCTGCGCCGACGCGATTGCATCAACTGGGCTGCCCTGTGCTGCTGGGGCCTTTGAATGCGGGTCTGGAAACGCCCAGCGCCTTTCGCGAAACGCTGCGCGGCGAATCCACCTGGCTGTATCCGATTCGGTATTTCGGGCGCGTGCTGGATTGGGTAATTGGTTCTTCGCGCAATGCGGCGCGTTTTTTGACGGCGACCGAAGCAACGGTTAACAGCATCGCACAACGCCATCGCGCGCGGATTGTGCCAATGCTCGAAAACGGCGTGGAACTGTCGCGCTTCACCGCGATGGAATGGCCGGAACCGCCTTCCGCAACAAATCCGCTGCGATTGCTGTTTGTCGGGCGATTGATCCCGGCCAAAGCCTTGCCGCTGTTGTTTGAAGCGATGGTGCAGTTGCGCCAGGAGTTCCCGATGGAATTAACCGTCGCCGGTGACGGCCCAATGGAAACGGAATGGAAGGCACAAGCCGAAAAAATGGGCCTTGCCAATCAAATTCGCTTCGTCGGCGCGCAGACGCTCGATCAAGTGGCCGAACACATGCGGGCGGCGCACGTGTTTTGTCTGCCTTCGGTGCGCGAATCTGGCGGCGCTGTGTTGTTGGAAGCGATGGCTTCAGCGCGGCCTGTGATTGCCGTGGCGTATGGCGGGCCGGCGGAAATTGTGGATGACGGCGTGGGATGCGGCATTGCACCCAGCGGGCCGCAAGCGGTGATTGACGGATTCATCCGCGCCTTGCGCGACGTGGTGCAGCGTCCGGACGACTGGCGCGCACGCGGACTCGAAGGCCGTCGCCGCGCGGAAAAAGATTATTCGTGGGATGCCAAAATCGAAGCAGCCTCACGGCTCTATCAACAGGTGATGAAATGAACGCAAAGGCCGATTCCATCGCGGCTTCAAATGAAGACACGCCGCAACCTGCGCCCGTTCTGCAAGACAGCGACGACGGCAAGGCAGCGCGAAAAAAAGCGTTGTTTCAAAACGTCTCGTCCAATCTGGTGGCGCGAGTGTTTTACATGGCCACGCGATTTTTTCTGCCTCCGTTGACGCTCAGTTACGTGTCGCTGGCCGAATACGGCATCTGGGCCAGTTGCTTCATTTTGATCGGCTATCTGGGAATGAGCGCGTTCGGCGTTTCCAACGTTTACGTGCGCTACATTGCCGAATACCACACGCACGGCGAGCAAGAAAAAATCAATCGGCTGCTTTCGACCGGGCTGGCGGTAGTGTCGGCGGTTTGTTTGGTGTTACTGGCGACGCTCTGGTTTGTGCTGCCGTCGTTCATTGTGCGGCTGAACGTACCGGAAGCGCAGCGGCAAACGGCATTTGTGCTGATGTTCGGAACGGCGGCGACCTTCATGCTCGATCTCAGCTTCGGGGCGTTCGCTTACGTGCTGAGCGGGTTGCAGCAAATCACCAAACAAAATGTGGTCTGGGTGATTTCGTACTGCCTGGAAGCATTGTTGATTGTTGGCCTGCTCATTGGCGGATTCGGGATTTATGCGCTGCTCTGGGCGTTTGTCATTCGTTACCTGTTTGCGACGGCGGCGTATGTGGTTTTGTGCTATCGCGCCATGCCGGGATTGTCGCTGGGGCCGCGTTATTTCGACCGGGCGATGTTGCGGTTGTTTTACGGCTACGGGGCCATCGTCCAGCTTTCGGGGTTGATGGGCATGTTTTTGTATTCGGTCGAAAAACTGATTGCGGGCGTGTTCATTGGCGTGCAGGCGACGGGTTTGCTCGATGTGGGCGAAAAGCTGCCCGTCATGGCCAGCCAGATGCCGGCTTCGATGAACAGCGTTTTTCTGCCGGCCATGGCGCAGATGCAAAGCCTGGAAAAACACAACGAAGTCGTGGCGTTGTACCTGCGCGGCGCGCGCTACCTGAACATGATGATGGGCGCGGTGTTAGGCTTTCTGGCCGCCTTTGCCGCGCCGGTGCTGGCGGCCTGGATCGGCGCGGACGAGAAGTTTCAAACCGCTTCGCTGATTTTGTCGCTGGTTTGTCTGCCGTATCAGATGAACGAACTAACCGGGCCGGCTTCAGCCTTTCATCGCAGCGCGGGCAAACCGTCGCGCGAATTGTTTTACCCCTGCACGCAATTGGCGCTGGTGGCACTGACAGTCGGGCTGGGATTTGTTTGGTTCGGCAAAACGGTGATCGTCATTTGCGTGGCGGTGGCGTTGAGCATGGTGCTGAGCGCGCTGTTCTATCAGGCGTTCACCAATCGTTATCTAGGTTTGCGGATGAGCGTCTACACACGACAAGTGCTTGTGCCGGGTGTTGCTCCGTATTTCGTTGGATTCCTCTGTGCCTGGCTGGCGCGTCCAGCGTTGGTGTGGGCGGGCACGGGACGCTGGCAGATTCTGCCTGTGCTGGCGGTGTGTGGTGTGGTTTACGTCGTGCTGGTGGCGGCGCTGCTTTATCGCGGGTTTCACAGCGAAGACGAGCGGCGCAACTTGCAAGCGCAGCTATCCCCTGTCTTTAACCGGCTGCGCAGGTTGAAAAAACAGCCTGCCTGAACGTGTACAGCGGACTGACAGTTCGCTGTACATACTGAGAATTGTTGATCTGACGCTCGCTGAATTGGAAGCTTTTCTATCAACGCAGTACCCCCGTATGTTGAATCAAGCTAAAAGCAAAAAGGTATTGTTAATTCTTCGTCTGGATTTGATGGGCATCATTCGCCTGCCGCAAATTTTGAGGGCGGCGGGCTGCCACGTCACACTGTTTGCGCCGCCGGGCGTGGCCGTTAGCCAGTCGCGGTATGTAGATCAACACATTGCCGCGCCGCCATCGAATGCGGAGCTGATTGGACAGCTCAAGCAGCACTTGTCCGAACATTTGCAGGAGTACTGCTGGATCATCATCGCTGATGAAACGCTGCTGCAGGATTTGGCGCGATACAAAGGCGAAGCGTGGCTGGAGGGCTGGTTTCCCGTGGATCATCGCAGCCGGGCGATTGAGTCAATCACGTCGAAGTTCACGTTTTTGCAGGCATCGGCGGACGCAGGCCTGCCAGTCCCGAAGTTTCAAATCTGCGCCGGTTTTCCTGAAGCGCAGAAACTGGCCGGCGAATATGGCTTTCCGCTGATGCTCAAACAGCCTACCAGCATGTCCGGTTCCGGCGTGCGCAAGGTTTGGGGAATGGAAGATTTTGCGCCGCAATTTGCAGCGATTTCCTGCGGACAGCCGGTGATGGTGCAGCAGTGCATCAGCGGAGTGCGCGGACAGACGGAAGTGCTTTTCGATCACGGGCAGCCAATCTGCTGGGAATCTTCGCAAACGCTGATTTCCTGGCCGACCGAACTGGCGGCCTCGTGCGTGCGTCAGGAAATGGATCATCCGAGCATAGAACCTTTGCTGGCGGGCATTGGCGCGCTGACCGGTTTTCACGGGCTGGGCGGCGTGGATTGGGTGATTGATGAAACAACAGGCGAGTTGAGCTTGATTGAATTCAACGCGCGTCCTACGCCGGGCTGGTATTCCAACAAAAAACTTTCTGCGGCGATGGCCGCCATGCTCCACGGCCACGCGCATCTGTTGATGGATGGGCCGGCAACAAACAAAGAGGTTTCCGCCCAGACCATTTATATGTTTCCGCAATGCGTTTTCCGGGCGGTTGATGATCGCAACCTGATGCTGCTGTTGCGGGCGGGCACCAATCTTCCCTGGCGCGATCCGCTGTTGCTGCTGGCGCTGTTGCGCAGAATTGCCAGTCATTACGTGCCTGTCGGATTGCGGCAATGGGCCAGGACACTGGCCCATTCAGGCAGCGCGCTTTTGGTGTTGTGTGAATGGTAAGCAACCAGTCAGGGTTGACTGTCAGTCAGGATCGAAATCATGAATGTGAATCAGGAGCAACAATCCCAACGAACCATTCGGATGGCCTATCTGGTCAGCCGCTATCCGGCGGTGTCGCATACCTTCATTTTGCGCGAAGTGCTGCAACTGCGCGCGCAGGGTTTCGACCTGCACGTCGCTTCTATCAATTCGCCGGATCGCCCGGCAGAGCAATTGACAGCAGATGAGCGCGCCGAAGCTAAAGAAACTTATTACGTCAAAGCGCACGGCGCTGTCGGCGCAGCGAGCGCACATCTGGCTACGCTGGTGGCGCGTCCGTTGGCGTGGCTGCGCGGATTGCTGTTTGCGCTGCGGCTGGGCGGCACGGATGTCAAAGCCTGGGTTTACGGCGTGTTTTATTTCATCGAAGCCGTGATGCTGGGCCGCTGGATGCAGGGCAAAAAGCTGACGCATCTGCACGTTCATTTTGCGACGCCGGCGTCGCAGGTGGCTCTGATTGCGGCGCAAATCTTTCCGATTACTTTTTCGATCACCGTTCACGGGCCGGATGAGTTTTACGATGTGTCGCAATACAGGCTGGCCGAAAAGATTCGCGGCGCATCGTTTCTTTGCACGATTGGCGCGTATGCCCGTAGCCAGTTGATGAAGCTTTCGCCGATTTCCGAATGGGACAAATTCGAGGTTTCGCCGCTTGGCGTAGACCCCACGGCCTTTGCGCCGCGTCCATTTCGCGCTGCGCCGGAAAGCTTTGAATTGATCTGCGTCGGGCGTCTGGTTCCGGCCAAAGGACAACACATTTTGATTAATGCAATGCACTTGCTGGCGGAACAAAAACGCCCGGTGCATTTGCGACTGGTGGGTGACGGGCCGGATCGCGCCAGCCTGGAAGCGCAGGTGGATCGGCTGAACCTGCGCCGTTGCGTCACCTTTGAAGGCGCGGTCAATCAGGATCGCATTCGCGCTCTGTATGCGCAGGCGGATGCGTTCGTGCTGGCGAGCTTTGCCGAAGGCATTCCAGTGGTGCTGATGGAGGCGATGGCCATGGAAATTCCCTGCGTGACGACTTTTATCACTGGCATACCGGAATTGATTCGCCACGAAATAGACGGATTGTTGGTTGCACCTTCCGCCGTGGAAGACCTCGCGGCGGCAATTGGCCGGTTGATGGACGATGCAGAGTTGCGGCAACGGCTGGGCGCGCAAGGCCGCCGGCGCGTGATGGATCGTTACAATCTCGACCGCAACACGGCACGGCTGGCGGCCATTTTCCGTCGTCGTCTGGAGGGCCAATCATGAGAAGCAGAACTTCGTTGATTTTATCGGCTTCGCTTTGCGCAGGTTTGTTGACCGCTTCTGCGTTTGTCTTCAACCCGGCGAAGCGATTCCACGCGGCGGCGGACGCGACGACGTTCGCCGTTGAAACGACAACCAGCGTGGCTGATGTCAAACCGCTGGGCATCAATCTGGGCAATTGGACGTACTGGGGCGCGGAACAATTGATGAACAACGTCCTGAAAAATCCTGGCTTTGAAGGTCTGCTTGACCGCGCCATCGTCATCGTTCGGCGCGCAGACGCGCAAAGCTTCAGTGATGACACCGAATGGCTGGGACGCGCGGACGGTTTTTGGATAGATGCAAGCTTTGAGGTACGCACCGGCGTTTCCGCCGGTGCGCAGGGCAGAATTGCCGCGTCGCGAAAAACAGGCGTGGACGGTTTGCCTGAATTCACAACTGAAGGCGCTGCGCCGCTGCTCAACGCGGGCGATGTGATTTCATTGACCCGCCGCACAGATTCAGCCCTGCCCACGCAATGGTGGTATCCGCCGGAATCTACCGGTTTCGTTGTGCCGGAATTACGAGACAAACGCACCGGCAGCTCTGGGCAAAGGGCTTTGGCCTTGAAACCAGTGGCAGGCCGCACGGTGGAAGTTCTTTCGTATCTGGACACCATCACAGACCGCGCCGGAAAGCTGTTGCCCGTCAACGGCGCGTGGCGGCTTTCGTTCTGGACGAAGAGTTGCGCCGGAAAACCCGCGCTCAATGTGCAATTCCGCCGCGCCGGTTCGCCAGCATTTTTGAGCCGCAGCATTGCGCCAACGTCGCAATGGGAAAAGCAGACTTTCGATTTCACGGCCAAAGACGACGGGCCGCCGGGCGCGTTGGAATTGCGTTTTCAGGCGACGGGCGACGCCGCCTGCGTTTTGCTGGACGATGTGGAACTCGGCGCAGTACAAAGCAGGCCTTCTCCGTTTCGTGAACAAGTGGTGAGCGCCTTGCGGCAATTGCACCCGGGATACTTGCGCGATTGGCAGGGGCAATTGGGCGATACGCTGGACAATCGGCTGGCCACGTCATTTGCGCGCCGCGCTTCGCGTTACAGACCGGATGTGGACGGCACGGATTTTGGCTATTCCCTGCCGGAATTTTTGGACTTGTGCGCCACCATCGGAGCGTCGCCGTGGGTCGTTGTTCCAACGACCTTCACCGACGAAGAATTAACAGGACTGGGGCGTTATCTGGCTTCGCAGCGCCGGTTCGAAGAAATCCTGCTGGAATTCGGCAACGAAAACTGGAACGGAATGTTCAGACCGGCGGGCATTTCCGATCCGATGGCGCACGGACAAGCCGCTTCCAGGGCGTTTCAGAAAATTCGTACGGCGGCTGGCCAGCGCGTTCGATTGCAAATGGCTGTCAACGGACAGCACGCCAATCCCGAATATGCGCTGCGGTTTGCGCGCTACGCCGAAGGCGCGAATGTGCTGGCGCTGGGGCCTTACTTTCAATATTCGCTGATGGCGGGCATACCCTCTTCTCTATGGCTGCCTGAACTGTTTGCCGGAGACGATGGCAGACTGGCCAGCATCGCGCACGAGATTAAAGCTCAAAACAAGGAGCTGGCCGTTTACGAAGTCAATCTGCACACGACGGAAGGCACTGCTTTCGCCGCAGAGCGTTTGCCAGTCACCGCCGGAGCCGCAGCAGGCAGCGCCGTTGCCAAAACCATGCTTGATGCGCTGACACACGGTGCGCAGCGGCAATGTGCCTATACTTTTGCGGGCTTCGATTCTTATCTGCCGAACTATTCCGGGCTGGTCAGATTGTGGGGCGTGATGCGGGATGTCGGCGACACGCGACGTTTTCGCCCGACGGGCTTGGCGATTTCGATGCTCAATCAAGTCATTGCCGGCGATTTGATGAAAGTCAGTCAGCAAGTCGAAGCGCAGGCCACACTGTATGCCTTTCATTCCGGCTCGGATTGGTCAGCGGCGCTGATTTCAACTTCACCGCTGCCGCAGGAAATCACCATCAGTTTTCCACGCAACGCGCAATTGCCCGCGCAGCTCTGGCGATTGGATGCGCCTGATCCCTGGGCCACGAACGAAACGGCGGAAGAAGTGCGCATCGTCAAAGAGCCTTTGTCGGCAGAGGGCAATTCGGTCACGGTTCGTTTGCCGGCGTATGGCCTGGTGACGCTGTTGCCAAAGGAGAGAAGGCGCGATGACTGAATTACTGACCATGTTTTGGGCAGTGTGCGGCGCGGGATTGGCGTTGCTGAGCTTGCCGGGAACGCTGGAACTGGCGCTGCTGACTTTTGGCGCATTCCTGCCGCGCAATCGCCGCGCGGCGCAAACGAAATCCCTGCGGCTGGCCATCGTTGTTCCGGCGCACAACGAAGCTTCGGGCATTGCGCGCTGTGTGCAAAGTCTGTTGCGCTGCAATGCGGACGGCAATGACTTCACGGTGCTGGTCGTGGCGGACAATTGCACGGATGACACAGCGGCTTTGGCGCAAGCCGCAGGCGCGCGCGCGCTGGTGCGGCACAATCCGGAAGAGCGCGGCAAGGGCTACGCGCTGGATTTTGCCTTTCAAACCGTGCTGGCCGAAGGTTTCGACGCAGCGATTGTGGTGGATGCCGACACGGTTGTTGAAACAAATTTTGTGGCGGAATTCAGCCGCGTCTTTGCCGCAGGCGCAGACGCCGCGCAGTGCCGTTATCTGGTCAGCAACACGGAAGCTTCGCTGCGCACGCGCTTGATGAACGTGGCTCTGTGCGCTTTCAACGTGCTGCGTCCGCGCGGGCGTGATCGTCTGAGCCTGTCTGCGGGTTTGTTCGGCAATGGCTTCGGCCTGAGCGCCGCAACCTTGCAGGCGATTCCGTACGATGCGGTTTCGGTCGTCGAAGACCTTGAATATCACCTGCGTCTGGTGCGTGCCGGACGGCGCGTGGAATTCATCGAAACAACCACGGTGCGCGCGGACATGCCCACCGGCGGACGCGGCGCAAAAACACAGCGGGCGCGTTGGGAAGGAGGACGCTTTCGCATGCTGGCGCAAGTCGGCCCGACACTGCTTGGCGATCTGGCGCGTGGGCGCTTGCGAATGCTCGAACCGCTGTTTGATCTGCTGTTGTTGCCGCTCGCCTTTCATGTTTTGTTATTGCTGGCTGCGCTGACCGTGCCCTTCGCGCCGTCGCGGCTTTACGCGGCGATTGGATTGGGAATGGTTGGCCTGCACATTCTGGCGGCGCTGCGCGTGGGCGGCGGCGGCTGGAAAGATGTGGGCGCGCTTTTGACTGCGCCATTTTATGTAATCTGGAAAGTCATGCTCATTCCGGCGATGTGGCGTACGGCGCGGCGTGACGCCGAATGGGTACGCACTGAACGCGCAACGCCAGGCTCTGGAATGCAGGCCGATAACAAGTCAAATCAGAAAGGAGGGACTCCGTATGGAAACTAAATCAACGCCGGAAGTCTCTGTGGTCGTCGTTTCGTTCAACACGCGCGATTTGTTACGCGATTGTTTGCAAACGCTCGCGCGCGAAGCGGGCGGCGTCAATTACGAAACCATCGTGGTGGACAACGCCTCCAAAGATGGTTCCGCGGACATGGTCGAGCGCGAATTTCCCGACGCCGGATTGATTCGCAGTTCCGTCAATCTGGGCTTTGCGGCGGCCAATAATCGCGGCTTTGAAATCGCGCGCGGGGAATTTGTGGTGCTGCTCAATTCGGATGCGTTTTTGCGTCCCGGAGCATTGCCGCTGGCCGTCGAGCGCATGAAAGCCGATCCGCGCATTGGCGTGGGTGGCGCGCGTCTGATAGGGCGCGATGATTCCTGGCAACCCTCCGCGCGCATGTTTCCGTCGTTCACCAACGATCTGTTTACGCTTTCGGGCCTGTCGGCCAAATATCCGAACTCGCGTTTATTTGGCCGTTTTGACCGAACCTGGGCCGATCAAAATCAGGCGGCGGAAGTGGATTGGGTTCCCGGCGCGTTTTCCATCGTCCCGCGCAAAGTGCTGGAAGAAGTCGGCTATTTCGACGAAAGCTTCTTTTTGTATTACGAGGAAGTGGATTTGTGCCGCCGCATCAAGGCCGCAGGCTATACGGTCTGGTATTGGCCGGACGTGGTTGTCGTGCATTTGGGCGGCGAATCTTCCAAAACGGTCAAACATCTGGAGATGTCTTCGGCGGGTTCGCAATTGACCTTGTGGCGCATGCGCAGCGCGTTGCTCTATTACCGCAAACACCACGGGCGACGCGGCGCCTGGATGGCCAAAGAACTGGAAACACGCTGGCACGCTCTGCGCGCCGGCAAAAACGCCAAACAGCCAACGCCCGACGCTCAAATCAAAGCGAAACAATCCGCCGCCACCGTTGCCCTGATGGAACAGGCCTGGCGCGAAACCCAAGGCGGACAAGTCTCGCCGCCGCGCCCGTGGTAGCTCGTAGCAGGAGGTAAGTGCGTATGACGGATCAAACTCACCGCTTGTCTTTGATCGAAGAGTTGCACCGCCGTTATGGCGGCGGCGGCCAATTCAAACTGCGCTGGCGATATTGGCAGAAAAAATACGCCTGGCTGATTGTGCTGGGCGGCGCGCGGCTGCTCAAACGGCTGCTGGATATTGTGGTGGCGAGCGCGGCACTCATTTGCCTGTCGCCGCTGTTTCTGGCCGTGGCGTTGTGCATCAAACTGACGGACGGCGGGCCGATCCTTTTCTGGCAAAAGCGCGTTGGACGCTGGGGACGCGAATTCCCTTTTCCGAAATTCCGTTCGATGGTACTCAACGCCGAGGCGTTGAAAGATCAATTGCTGAAGCAAAACGATCATCAACAAAGCATCACCTTCAAAATGAAGCGCGATCCGCGCGTGACCTGGATTGGCCGCATCATTCGCAAATTGAGCATTGATGAATTGCCGCAGCTTTGGTCTGTGCTCAAAGGCGACATGTCGCTGGTTGGGCCGCGTCCGCCCGTCCCGCGCGAAGTAGCGCTCTATACGCTTTCCGACCGCCGCCGCCTGGACGTGACGCCGGGGCTGACCTGCATCTGGCAAGTCAGCGGACGCGGCGACATCCCTTTCGATCAACAGGTGGAACTCGACGTGCAATACATTGCCAGTCAAAGCCTGTGGCTCGATCTGAAGCTGTTATTCAAAACCGTTCCGGCAGTGTTGCTGGGCAAAGGCGCTTATTAACTCTGCGATGCACAACGAAACGCCATCACAACAAACGCGGGAACAACTCAAGGAAGAGTTATACCAACGCTTTTCCGACTACGGTTTACGTCGTCAGAAAATCCAGCGTTGGCGGCACGGGTTTTCCGTTTCCATCAGTTTGCTGCTGATTTCCGGCGTCAAACGGGCGCTGGATGTCTGGGGCGCGCTTCTGTTGCTGGGCTTGCTATCGCCTTTGTTAATTGCAGGTTTGTTGCTTGGCGGAGGCAGATTTCGCCGTACACCGCGCACTGGACGCTATTGCGAAACCTACGAGGAGTTTTCCTTCAATTTGCCGGAGACAAGCTGGGCAGCGCGTTTGCGATTGATGCACCTGCCGGCGCTGTTCAACATTTTTCGCGGCGAAATGTCTTTTGTCGGGCCGCGCGCGGTGGCGCCGGGCGATTTGAGTCCGCACCAGCGCGCAGCGCGCAAACGTTACAATGTGCGTCCTGGTTTGATTTGTTTATGGTGGGTGCGGCGGCGCGCCAATATTGCCTTCAACAGCGAAGCCGATTCCGACGCCGAATACGTCGAAACCCAAAGCGTGATGGGCGATCTGGGCATTCTGGCGCGCGCGTTGCCGGCGCTGCTTTATGGCGAAGGCTTGCCGAACGTCGCGGACGTGATCCGCGTTCTAGGCATTCGCATGCACAATCTGACGATGAGCGAAGCCATTGAAGACATCATCGCGCGGCTCGTCGGCAAGGAAGCCGGGCAGGTCTGTTTCGTCAACGCCGATTGCGCCAACATTTCCTTTCGCGATGCCGATTACCGCGCCGTGCTCAATCAGGCGGCCATGACCCTGGCAGACGGCATCGGGCTGAAACTGGCCGGCAAGCTGCTGGGTCGCGAAATCAAACAAAACGTCAATGGCACGGACATGTTTCCGAGGCTTTGCGCAGCGTTGGAAAACACCGGCCAGGGACTGTATTTGTTGGGCGCAAAACCCGGCGTCACAGAAGCTGTCGGAGATTGGATCAAGCAGAATTATCCCGGCGTGAAGCTGGCCGGAACGCGACACGGTTATTTCACGCCTGCGGAAGAACCGGAGGTCATTCGGCAAATCGCGGATTCCGGCGCATCGCTGTTGCTGGTCGCATTCGGCGCGCCGCGGCAGGACAAATGGATTCACGAGCATTTGCAGGCCATCGGCGTCAAAGTCGCAATGGGCGTTGGGGGCCTATTTGATTTTTATTCGGGGAACATTCCGCGCGCGCCACAATGGCTGCGCGAAATGGGACTGGAATGGTTTTACCGCTTCTGGCAGGAACCGCGCCGGATGTGGAAACGCTATTTCGTCGGCAACGCTGTGTTTCTTTACCGTGTGTTGAGAGAGCGTGGTCAACAATCTGATTCGGACTTTTAAGTGAGAGATTTATGCGAGCTGTTTTGATTGCCACAGGGCTGAACGCTGAATTGCCGGAGTTGAATGAAAGGTATCCCGTACCGTTGCTTCCCTTGGGAGACAGGCCGTTTATTCAATTGCAAATCGAAGCATTGGTCGAACGGGGCGTGACGGAATTTGATTTCGTGCTGCACCATTTGCCGGAAAAGCTGGAACATTTTTTGGGCGATGGCGCGCGGTGGGGCTGCAAGTTTCGCTTTCATTTGGCGCGCGATGCCGCGCGGCCTTATGGCGTGCTGAAAACCTTGCCGGCGCGGGAAGCGATCTTGTTGGGCCACGCCGACCGCTTTCCGCATTTGCCGGAAAATCTGCGCGAGCAGGCGGAGCAGGCGCGGCCCGCAGCATTGTATTGCCTGCCGGACGCCGCCGCCTGGACTGGCTGGGCGTGGCTGTCGCCGGAAAGTTGCGCGGCGGTCAGGGAAGATTTCGATGAAGCCGCGTTGCTGGCGCATTTGCGCGCAGGCAAAACCGTCACCGTTCCGCGAATTGTCGGGCTGCGGTCGTATCAGGAATTGCTGGACGCGCACGCTGCCGTTTTTTCCAGGGTGTTTCCCTGCGTTTCGCTCGGCGCGCAGGAAGTCGAGCCGGGAATCTGGATTTCGCGCAACGTCACGTTGCATCCCACTGCGCGCGTCACCGCGCCGGTCTTTTTGGGCGAAAACTGCCGCATCGGCGAAGGTATTGAACTGGGGCCGGGAGCCGTCGTCGGACACAACGGCATTTTGGGCGCGCGCTGCACGGTGGCGAACTCTGTCGTTTTCCCCGGCAGTTATGTCGGCGAAGCGCTGGAATTGCGTGATGTCATCGTGGACAAAAACCTGCTTATCAATGCGCGACTGGGCGCGGCGATTTCGGTCGCCGACGATTTCATTCTGGGCAGTTTGTCAGATACCAATCTGCGCGCGGGGCTTGGCGCATTCCGCTCAAGGCTGACCGGAATATTGTTGTTGTTACTGACCTGGCCTTTGCTGCTGTTGACGGCGTTGATTTTGAAACTCGTGCGTTCAGGCCCGGTGCTGGTCAAACGGCCATACGTCGGGCTGCCTGCGCCTAAACACGAAGCGCAGTGGAAGACCTGTCAGCTTTGGAGTTTTCAATCGAAGGCTTCGACATCCGCCAATCGTTGGAGCGTATTTTTTCTGAAGTTCCTGCCGGCGATAGTCAATGTCGCCAGAGGCGAATTACGATTTGTCGGCGTTGCGCCTCGGTCGAAAGAGGAAATCAAAAAGCTTTCTTCGGACTGGCAGGCGCTTTATCTGCGCGCCAAAGCCGGGATCGTCACTGAAGCCGAAGTGCGGTACGGCCCACAGGCGGATGAAGACGAACTGTTTTCTTCCGAAGCATTTTATTCCGCGACCGCCGGCGGCTGGCAGGATTTCAAGCTGATGCTCGAATATCTGGGCAATCTGTTTACCCCCTCCGCCGCCAGGTCGCGCGAATGGCAGAACGAATCCGACGGCTGAAGTACAACGACACTGTACAGCGAACTGGCGGATCCGCTGTACATAGACTCACGGCGGACTAAGGAGTCCACCGTACAAATTAGGAGTTCATCTGAATGAAAGGCATGGTGTTTACGGAGTACTTGGATATGGTCGAAAAGACCTTTGGTTTGGAAATCACCGATCAAATGATTACAGCTTGTGACCTGCCTTCCGGCGGAGCGTACACGGCGGTGGGAACCTACGATCACCAGGAAATTGTGCAGTTGGTGCAGCAACTGCATCACTTGACGGGCATGCCGTTGGAGGATTTGTTGAAAGCCTTTGGTCGGCATCTGTTCAAACGATTCGTCATTCGCTACCCGGAAATGTTCGAAGGGAAGGACTCTGCATTTTCGTTTCTGGAAAAAATAGACAGCCACATTCACGTGGAGGTGCGCAAACTTTATCCGGATGCGGAACTGCCATCGTTTGAATGTTCGCGACCGGCGGCGGATGAGTTGACGATGCTTTACCATTCCAATCGAGGGATGGCGGATTTGGCTGAAGGCCTGATTCAAGGCTGCGGAGAACATTTCAGAGAAACCCTGAGCATCAATCGCCAGTACATTTCCGACGCGCGCGGTGCCGGCGTACTTTTCTCCATCAAACATCAACCCTCTTCAGCCAAGTGAGGAATCGGAATGGGCATAGAAGACGCACTGACACGGCAGGTGGGGCGTGAACGACAGGCGCGCCTGGAAGCCGAGGCGCTGCTGGAGAAAAAAAGCCTTGAGCTTTACAAGGCCAATCAAGACCTACGCCAGCTTGCCGAGACGCTCGCGGCGAAAGAGAAAAATGCCAGTTCCATCCTGAGCGCGATCAGCGATGGGGTCATCACGGTGGACGATCAGGAACAGATTCGTTCCTTCAATCCGGCGGCGGAGCGCACATTCGGCTGTGCGGCGGAGGAAGTCATCGGCTTGCCGTTGCAATGGCTGCTGGTTTCGGCGGTCGGCGTCAACGCGCCGCAGCATTTAGACAAGTTAGAGAAGGCAGCGCCGGGCGTTCAGCCGAGTTGTACGGAAGAGACCTTCATTCTCCCGTCCGAACCCGCCGAGAATCTGGAAATGTACGGCTTGCGCAAAGACGGCTCGCTGTTTCCTCTGGAAATCGGTTTTAGGGAAACCATTTGGAACCAGCAACGCGCACGCATCGTGACCGTTCGCGACATTAGCGACCGGAAAAAAGCCGAACTGGCCTTGCGACAGGCGCACGACGAATTGGAAGTTCGTATTCAGGAACGCACCAAAGAATTGCAGCAAACCAATCGGCGATTACGGCAAGAAATCAGAGATCGCCGCTTGGTTGAAGACGGACTGCGAACCACCACTTCACAACTGACTTCTCTGATTGCCAATTTGCAAGCCGGCATTCTGGTCGAAGACGAAGCCGGAAAAGTGATTCTGGTGAATCAGGAATTTTGTGACCTGTTCGGATTGACGGCAGCCCCGGAAGCATTGGTCGGCGTGGACATTTCTAAATGTTCCTTGATCGGCGAGCCAGCGAAACGACTGTTGGCGGAACCGG
Source organism: uncultured Heliomicrobium sp. (assembly GCA_964603695.1). GTDB lineage: Bacteria > Acidobacteriota > Blastocatellia > RBC074 > RBC074 > RBC074. The sequence continues at coordinate 39,524 of CAZRXE010000825.1, read as the reverse complement.
CGGCTTATCTTTCTCCCCTGACCGATGGTGACGGCGCGCGCCAGGCCGTCACCGGCCAGGAAATCCAAATGCACGACGGGCGAACCTATGAACGCGATTACGTGCCGATTTTCATTGGCGATAAATATCGCGGTCATTTGTGGGTCTACCGCGATGTCACGGAACGCCGGATGGTGACGGAAGCCATGCAACGCGCGAAGGACGCCGCCGAAGCGACGACGCGCGCCAAGTCTGAATTTCTAGCCAATATGAGCCACGAAATCCGCACGCCGATGAATGCAATTATCGGCATGACGGAACTGTTGCTGAAAACCAACCTTGATGGCATTCAGCACGAATACGCTGCCGTCATCCATAACAGCAGCGAAGCGCTGTTGAAAATCATCAACGACATCCTGGATTTTTCCCGCATCGAATCCGGCAAACTGGAATTGGAGCGGCGGCCCTTCGACTTGCGCGCCTGTTTGGAAGGCGCGTTCGATGTCATTGCGCACAACGCCGGAGAAAAAGGGCTGGAATTGGTTTACCTGATTGATCCCGGCGTTCCCACGCATGTGATCGGCGATGATGTGCGATTGCGCCAAGTCTTGCTCAACTTACTGAGTAATGCCGTCAAGTTTACCCCAGCCGGAGAAGTCGTCGTTTCAGTCAAAGCGAAAGCCCTGACCGAAAATCGTTACGAGCTGGAATTTGATGTCAAGGACACGGGCATCGGGATTCCTGCCGAACAAATGGGGCGACTGTTCCAGATGTTCAGCCAGGTGGACGCGTCCACCACCCGCCGTTTCGGCGGTACAGGATTAGGCCTGGCCATTTGCAAACGCCTGTGTGAATTGATGGGCGGATCAATCCGCGTCGAAAGCGAGGCCGGCAAAGGCACGACTTTTTCCTTCACCATCGTGTCCCAAGTAGCTGGCGAGCCGGCGCAAAAATCTTCTTCACCGGTGCTGGAATCTCTCGCCGTTTTCCGCGGCAAACAGGTGTTGCTCGTGGACGATCATCCTTTGACCCGGCAGGCGTTGGCCGATCAATTGCGACTCTGGGGACTCAATCCCGTGGCTTGCGCTTCGCCGGACGAAGCCTTGAGCTTGCTCGCCCAAGGCGCACTGTTTGATGTGGCGTTGCTGGATCATTGCCCGCCAGAAACCGATGGCTCGAAACTGGCCGAAACGATTCGGCAGCAAGCCAAAGGACGCGCTCCACAGATCATCTTGTTGGCGGCTTCCTTGCAACGCGAAGTGGCGGCAGACAGCCAGCACTTCCTTGCCGTCCTGCCCAAGCCGGTCAAACCCTCGCAACTGTACAACATTTTGCTGACCCAATTTTCTTCTCAAACATTCTCCACTCCCTTGTTGCCGGGCGTACACAAGGTGGAAAGAGATCTTGCCGCGCGCTGGCCTTTGCGCATCCTGCTGGCTGAAGACAATCAAATCAATCAAAAAGTCGCCTGCGCGTTGCTCGGCACGCTGGGCTACGAATGCGACGTCGTTTCAAACGGCCTGGAAGCCCTCGCGGCTTTGCGCCAACGGTCTTACGACGTGGTCTTGATGGACATGCAAATGCCTGAGATGGACGGCCTGGAAGCGACGCGGCAAGTCTGTCAATGGTGGCCCAAGGCTGAACGCCCGTACATCGTCGCCTTGACCGCCAACGCCATGGCCAGCGACCGGGAAATGTGCCTGGCCGTCGGCATGGACGATTACATTTCCAAACCCGTGAAACTGGCGGCACTGGAACACGCGCTGGAAGGCGCTGGAAAAGCCCGCCATCAACATATCGAACCACCCTCTTCGACGCATTCCCTCGGAGATATTTTTTCTGATGAAGAGGCCGAAGAAATTCAACGAGAGTTATTGACGCTTTACCTGATGGACACTCCCATACATCTGACCGCGATGAGAGAGGCCCTCGGCCAAAGCGATTTCGCGCAATTAACGACTTCGGCGCATAGCCTGAAAGGAAGCTCCTCCTACATTCCCGGAGCTGAGTCCCTAACCAAATTGAGCGCGGAATTAGAGCGCGCCGGACGCAACCAGGCACTGGAAAAAGCCCAGAGTACCTTCGATCAACTCGAAGCGGAATTTCATCGGATGCGGAATGAGGTATAAAAAGGCCCCTCCCGCCTTTGATTCAACGCTTGACCTACTCCGATGCGGCTTCAATCGTTGGAGACACTGGCGTGTGCCGGGCCTTTTTCGATGGGACTTTCTTAGCCTCCTTTGACACCGGCTGAGCTTTCACGGCGGTTTTCTTGGCTGGCATCTTCTTGACTGCGGAAAGGGTTTTGGCCGCCTCTGTCTTAGCCTTCCTGACTTTATGGCAGCAGCACTGATTTTCGCTTTCGCCTCTTCTGACATCTTGCCGCCTTTCGAGGTGGCCCCCGTGGCTTTTCCCGAAAAGCTTGCAAGCCGCTGGCCGGCCAAGGCCGCCAACTGCGCTTGATTTTGATCAATCCAAACGACCCCCAGCATTTTGTATGTAGGCGACGGCGGCGCGACAGCCAAGGCCTCCGGCGCGAAGTGGCCACTATTCAACGGCAGTCTCCGCGCGGCACCATATCGGAGTGTTTGACGCGCTCAATCAGCCGGAAGGGTCAGTTTTGGAAATGTCACCCTGCTTGGCCATGGCGGCGAATCCTAGGGCAGTTCGCCAGATCGGCCGAACCGATTGACGCCGCCAGTCAGGTAAGAACTGAAGACGTCCGCTCTCAAGCCAATCCCTTCCAATCTTCCACGTTCTCCCAATGCTTACCGGAGCTTTTGCCCTGGTGCCGCTGTTCGGCGCAGATTTGTGAAGCCATCGCCGAGCAGTCGCACGCCCAACGCGAAAAGCGTCATGGCAAAGGCTGGAGTGAGCATTGCCCAGGCATCTTTGCGCTCAAGTAAATTGATGTCCGCCACCGCCGTCAACAAACTACCCCAGCTTGCCTCTGGCTCTTGCAAACCGACACCGAGAAAAGAAAGCGAGGTTTCGGCCAACAGAAAGGCCGGGAGCAGCAAAAAGGCCTGTGTTAAAAGCGCAGGCGCAGCGTTCGGCAGAATGTGCCGAAACAGCAGACGTACAGGAGAACAGCCCAGGCTGACGGCCGCCAACGAAAATTCGCGCTGTCGCAATTCCAGCGTCAAGCCGCGCGCCAGACGTGCCATTTCCGCCCAGCCCAGCGCAATGAACAGACTGATCAACAAAGTCGCCGCGCGTGCCGGAGGCAGTTCGAGCGGGAACGTCGCGCGCGCCGCCAGGATCAAGGCAAGCGTCGGAAGCGCCATCATCACATCCGCGGCTCGCATCAATATCGCGTCAATCCATCTTCCCGAAAAGCCTGCTGCCAAGCCGATCAATACGCCAAGCACACTGGCCAATGCAGATCCAAGCGGTCCGACCAGCAACGAAAAGTGCGTAGCGGCGAGCAATCGGGAGAAGCGGTCGCGCCCCAATTCGTCCGCGCCCAGCAGATAGATGCGCGGCACGTCTTTGTTGCTTTCGCCCTCAATCCCGAACAAATGCAGATTCGTCTCGAAAATTCCCAGAAATCGGTAGGAATCGCCACGCGTGAAAAACGAAATCGGATAAGCGCGTTCGGTGTTTTCCTCGTAACGGCGCGCCAAGGCATCAACCAACTGCCGCGCGTAAATGAATGGCCGCAGGCACCATCGGCCCTGCACGTCACGAAAATGAAGAGGCGACGGCGGCATCAACGGCTCGCGGCGCGATTGAGTGCGATAGTCATAAGGCGCAAGCACATCGCTGAAAAGCGCCATCAGGTAAAAGCCGCAGACAATCATAGCGCCAGTCACAAGTTGTCGGTTTGGCCAGTTCATGAGATGGTCAAGACTCAACGCAATCGCGGATCGTTCAATCGCAGCAAGACATCCGCCAGCAGGTTCCCGGTCAGCGTTGCCGCAGACGCCACCAACACAACGCCCATCAACAGCGGCAAATCGCGGCTCTGCACGGCGGTGGCGCTCAACTGACCCAGGCCGGGCCAATTCATCACTTTTTCGACAATCACCGAACCGCTCAACAATCCGCCCAACGAATAACCGAAGAGAGTAATCAGCGGATTGAGTGCCGGACGCAGCACATGCCGCCACAGCAGTGAGCGTTCAGGCAATCCTTTGGCCCTCGCCGTTCGGACAAACTCCTTGTTGAGTGCCGTGATGATAGCTGTACGTGTTTGCGCCAGAAACAATGCCATCAGTGGCACCGAAAGAATGAATGCAGGCGGCAGGAGGCGCAAAACCCAATTCCCATCGCTGAAATGGTGCGACTGAACCCAGGAAACACGGGAAAGCAACGCCAGCGCCAACAAAGCCAACACCAGACGCGGCGTGGAAGACCCAGCCATAATGACCCAATTGCACAGGCGATCCATCCAGTCCCCGCGTCGTTGCGCAGCAGCCAGACCCAATGTGAGCGCAACCGTCCAGGCAAACGTCAGCGCCAACAACGCCAGCGCAGCCGTTCGCAAAAGTCTCGGCCAGATGATGCTCCAAACCGGCGTTTGAAAATAAATGGATTGCCCCAGATTGCCGCGCAATAAATCAGCCAGCCAGCTTGCATAACGAACCGGTAACGGACGATCCAGCCCATAAACGCGCTCCAGTCGGGCAAGCGTTTCCGCCGAAATCTGCGGATTGTCTCGCAAGGCGCTGAGCGCGTCGCCTCCCGCCATCGCCAGCAGCACAAACACCAGCAGCGAGATGGCCAGCAACACGAAAATTCCCTGCAAGAATCTTGAAAAAATCAGCTTCAGCATAGCTGCACAACAGTGATAGTCTTCGGCGCAAATCGAACTTGCGTCTATTGCTTATCATGAAAAACCAAATGAGAAGACCAACATTTTCCGGGAGATTCTTCCTAATCGCGGTCTTTGCCGTTGTTTGGCTGACCGCGGCTTGTCGCACGACACAACAACCGGCGACAACGCCTGAACCGGGAAGACAGCATCAACGAACAGCCGGCCAGACCGGCGGCGCGCTCACTTATCGAGTCGCGTCACCGCCGCAAACCTGGAATTACCTGATCGCTGCGGACGAAGCTTCATTGATTGTCTCTTTTTATCTGATAGGCGGGCGACTCGTCGAGTTCGATCACAATGCGCAACGTTATGTGTCGGGTTTGGCCGAATCCTGGCAACGAGGCGAAGACGGACGCACGCTGGAAATTGTCTTGCGCGAAGGCATCAAATTTTCGGACGGCCAGCCCATCACGGCACAAGACCTTCAGTTCACGCTGCGCGCGATTTATGACGAACGCACGGCATCGCCTATTTTCCGCGATGCCATGATGATTGGCGGGCGGCAGATCGAAGTGATCATCAAAGATGCGCGCCATTTGAAGTGGGTGTTTCCTGAACTTGTGGTCACGCCGGAAAATTACCTTTCCAATCTGGCGATTCTGCCGCGCCATCTTCTGGAAGCAAAACTGGATCGCGGCGCGCTTCGCGAAGCTTACGGCTTGAGCGTCAATCCGGCGCAGATCGTCACTGCGGGAGCCTTTGCCGCTGACTCTGCCGTGCCGGGCGAGCGCATCACGCTCAAACGAAATCCTCATTACTGGAAAAAAGATCAGGCCGGCGCTTCCCTGCCCTACCTGGATCAATTGGTGGTTGAAGTTATCAGTGACGCGAACAATGCCATGACACAGTTGCGCGGAGGATCGCTGGATTTGCTGGATCGCCTGCGAACCACTGATTACGCAGCCTTGCGCGCTTCAACGCAGACGGCGCGCGCTTACGATTTAGGTCCGGGGCTGAATACGGATCACCTGTGGTTCAATCTCAACGGGAAAGGCACGCTTCCAATCAAGCAAGCCTGGTTTGCCAATGTTCGATTTCGCCGGGCGATTTCCTACGCTATTGATCGCGAAACCCTGGCTGCCGCCACTTTGCAAGGATTGGCCACGCCTCTTGTCGGATTTGTTTCACCTGGAAATCGCGCCTGGCTCGCCCCGGATTTGCCGCGCACGCCGTATGACCTCAACAAGGCTCAATCGCTGTTGCGCGAAGTGGGCGTTGTCACGCGCGGCCAAACGGCCCAACCGGAGTTATACGACGCCGGCGGAAACCGTGTGGAGTTCACCTTGATCGTTCCCGCCGAAAGTCAGGCGCGCATTCAAATGGCGACCGTTATACAGGAAGACCTGGCGCGGTTGGGAATCAAATTAAACGTCGCGCCGATTGAGTTCGGCGAATTCAATCGGCGAATCAGCCAGAGCTTCGATTATGACGCGGCGCTGCTCGGCGCTTCAGTCAGCGAACCAGACCCTTCTGCTTACGCCAATTTTCTGCGCAGCAGCAGCCCAACGCATCAATGGCATCCGAAACAAACGCGGCCTGCCACCGAATGGGAAGCAAGGATTGACGAATTGCTGGCAGCGCAAGCTCGCGAAACCGATGCCGAACGTCGCCGCGCAGCGTTTTTTGAAATTCAACGAATCCTCGCGGAACAGTTGCCGATCATCCCGATTGTTGCCCGTCACACCACTGCGGCGGCCAATCAGCGCGTCGGAAATTACAATCCGAGCGCGCTGTTGCCTTACGCGCTGTGGAACGCGGAAGACTTATTCGTGCGCAAGCCCTAACCACAAGCAAGATGTCCGTGCTCGCGGTTTTAGAGCGTGGCAAGTCTGGCCAGGGCGACCATTGCGTGAGCAAGTTCGATTCGCGTCAATGCGTCATTGGGACGGAAAGAGCCGCCGTCTGCCGTCATCAAACCACGATTGAGGGCAACCCAGACATAGCCTCGCAAGCCGGAAGGAATGGCCGACGCATCGCCCACCGAAAGCGAAATGCCGGCTTTTGATTCGGCTTCTGCCCGCAACCCCGCAGCGCGAACCAGCGCCATTGCCGCCGTCAGCCGCGTGGCAGAATCGTCAGGACGGAATCGTCCTCCCGGCACTGCGTCCGTGAACAGCGCGCCATCGGGCGCAGCTTGCACGCTCTCAACCATCAACATCGTCGCCTGATCGCGCGCATCTGAGAAGCGCGGCTGGCTTGGCAGGTACTGCGGAATGCGTCCGCCAAGCACCAAGACTAAAGCCAGGTCTAGTCGCGAAACTGAAAATTGCGGGCGAAAACGATTGCCGAACGCCTGCATCACAAACGAGCGCAGGTTCTGATAAACCTCTGACTGCGCCGTCGCACTCAATTCAGACAAGTCCGTCAGCGCAGCATACTCCGCCCGTGTCACTTCAAGCGCGCCGGTGAAAGGCTGCGAGGTGCCGAGAAGGCCCAGGGTATTTCTCACCTGAACACGCCAGATTCCGTCCGCTGGCAAATTGAGCACGTCGCGCTCGCGTTGTCCGGTCAATCCCAGCAGATTGAGCGTGTTCGCTTCAGGGCGCGCTGCGCCAAGCGGATCAGTTAAACGCAAAGCCAGATCGTTGCTGGAAAGCGGCGGTCCCCAGGCGATTTGCACCGAAGCCAGCAAGACGTTGCGAGGCATCGTCAAGTTGGCGGCATAAGCAGTACTCGGCGCGACGATTCCTGAAAACACCTTTGGCGAATCATTGACGAAGCGCACTTGCCCACGGTCAAGCGTTGCCCGAAACATTCCCATACGGCGTTGCGGAAAGGCTGCTTCCAACGTCGCGGCGTGCGCATTAAGCATTCCCGCGCCGACTTCGTACCGCAGATAAGGCGGCATCGGCGTAGCCGTACGTTGCAAGATGTCGCGCACTTGGGAAGGCATCAGCAGCGGGTTGGCTTCAAGCATCAATGCAATTGCGCCGGCCACCTGCGGCGCGGAAAAGCTCGTGCCGCTGCCCACAGTGTAAAAAGGCAATTCAAGCAGCGACAACCGAGACAAGTCGCCGCCCAAACCAAGATTGAGCAAAGCGGACGCATTGACACCGCTGGCGCGCAAACTGACAACGTTGACGCCCGGCGCAACCAGCGTCGGGCCGCTCAACTTCGGCAATGAACCTCGCGCAGAAAAACCGGCCAATCGGCCCTTTTCATCTGTTGCCCCAACACTAATCACCCACGGCGCAAGCGCGTAAGGATTGAGCGTATCCATTCCCGGCCCCGTATTGCCCGCCGAGAAAACCACATTGACGCCGCGCTCGGTCAGCATTTTGACGCCGATGTTGACCGGGTCATTTGGGTCGTAAACGGTATTGGCGGAAAAGCTGCAGTTGAGAACGCGCACGCCAAGCGACGGGCCTTTCCACAGCAAATAATCAAGGCCTTCGACAATGGACAGCAACGTGACATCGCCCGCGCCGAGCCCGACGATCTTTACTCCAGGCGCGACGCCGGAGTATTTGCCGCTGGAACGCGCGCCGTTGCCCGCGATGACGCCGGCGACAAACGTGCCGTGCCCATAAACCAGGTCAGTGCTGGGCAACCCTTCAATGCTGGGCGGGTAATTGAAGCCCACCCCCAAGCCCAGCGTACCTGCCAGCTTGACGTTTTTGACCACGCGCCCGGCCAGATCGGCGTGAGTGCCGTCCACACCTGTGTCAAGCACAGCCACCGTCACGCCGCGCCCTGTGAGTGGTTTGCCGCCATGACGCGCCGTCAAATCGGCGTCCGTCTTGACGCGCGCCGAGCCGGTTAAGTCGTTGCCCGGCTCGCCGGCCAGTTTCAGCGTGCGGTTGCTGTAAATCGCGCGCACCGCCGGCAGGCGCGAAATTCGCAGAAGCTGCGATTTAGTCACAGTCAGCGAAACCAGGGGCAAAACGCGATAGCGCGTGCCGCCCAATACTCCTATCTGGCGCAAATCTTCAAAATCGGCAGTGGTTGGCGCGCGATGATAAACCACTGCAGCGTTGATGTTGCTGTCGTCGGTCAGTTTATCAAGCAGTAGCGCCAGTTCAGGCTCGATGCTCTGCAAGCCTGAAGCGACCGTATTGGTGATGCCTGTGAATTCAAGTCCTGTCAATCCGGTCAGCGAAACGCCGTCTGCGCCCGTCGCTACAATGCCGGCAGGCCCTGTGATCGTCACGCCGTTTGACGAGATATTTAAGGCAACGCCATCCGCGCCCGTTGCCACAATGCCATTTGCGCCGGAAACAGTGATGCCGTCCGCGCCCGTGGCCGTGATTCCGTTGAGGCGGACAATGGAAAGTGCGTCGGCACCGGTTGCGACAATTCCATCCGCGCCTGTGGCCACAATCCCGTCTGCCCCCGTTGCCACAATTCCGTTTGGCTGATTTATGAAAACAGAATTGGCGCGGTAGGTTCTGCCGTCCGATCCGTTAATCGTAAATGGCGAAAGCCCGATCACCGTCAGGCTTTCCGCCGTCAACAATCCGATCTGGTCTGCGCCCGTTGCCGTAATACCATCCACGTGCGCCAGATTGCCGATTCCCTGCAAAGCGTCCGCCCCTGTCGCCACAATGCCATTTGCGCCGGTGAAGAAAAGCCCGTCCGCGCCTGTCGCCACAATCCCGTTTGCGCCAGACAGGGTCAGACCCGCGGGCGAAATAGAGTAAGTCTGGCCGTCCGCGCCTGTCGCCACAATGCCTTCGGCTCCGTTGATTGTTATGCCGGCAAGCCCTGCGGCTCTAACGCCGTCGGCGCGGGCAATCTCGCGCGAATCCGCGCCCGTCGCCACGATGCCGTTGGCCCCGGTAATCATCAGGTTATCTGCGCCCGTCGCCACAATGCCGTTGGCCTGATGAATGAAAATCGAATCCGCGTAATAGCTGCTCCCATCCGAACTGCGAATCAAAATTCCGTCGGCCCCTGTCGCCACAATTCCCGAAGCGCGGTTCATGCTCAAACCATCGGCCCCCGTCGCCACAATGCCGTTCGCGCCCGTGTACGTCAGGCCATCCGCGCCTGTCGCCACAATGCCTGAACTGATCGGAGCGGTAATGCCATTCGGATTGAAAGCCAGCAAGCCATCCGCTCCAGTCGCCACAATCCCCGAAGCTCCTGTGTAAGTCACTCCATTTCCACTTGTCAGTAAAACGCCGTCTCCTACAGTCACGAGGATGCCGGCGCTGACTAAATTGATGCTGAGTACAAGGATCAACATCAACGCAACAGCGCGGCGAGTGCGTTGACCGTTACTTTTCTTCGATGGCTCAATGCGTAGTTTCATATGGTCTCCCTCGTAGAAATGTTTTATCGCCTGTTTGGTCTGAGTGTTCAGGCATTGTTTTATTGTGCCGCGCGCGTCAGCAAGCGGCTCCTCAATACGGAATTCAAAATTGCTGTCAGCGACAAATGGCTAACCGATCAATTGCCGGTAAATCTTCTGTGTTTCGGCGGCAGGCTGTATGTTGAGTTCTTTTTGCAAAATCGCGCGCAGTATTTCGTATTGTTCCTTGATCGCTGCACGGTTCCCCTGGGCCGCGTGGGCGCGCATGACCAGGCAATGAATATCTTCGCGGAAAGGGTCTTCAACCAAAATCTGCCGCGCCAGATGCAGGGAGCGAAACCATTCCTTCGCTTCCTGTGCCTTAAGAACAAGCGTTTCGAGCATGTGCAGATATTGTTCGCGGTAATAAGTCTGCTGCTCTTCCGCCCAAAGGTCATAACAACCCTGCATAAATTCGCCGCGATACAAATGAATTGCGGCTTCGTAAAGCGAGACGCACTGTTCGTGCTGCCTTGCCCGTCGCGCCATTTCAGCTTCACTGACCAGCCGATCGAATTCCTCTATATCAATGGCGTAAGTAAATTCCGGGTTGAGCAAATAATCGCCATCGCGATACAGCAAAAAATTCTGCTTCAGCGGCTGATTGCTATTGAGCGCCTTGCGAATATGAGAAACCGTCGGATGAAAATTTTTGGCAATGGCGTCCATATCCGCTTCTCCCCAGAAGGTTTCGATAATCGTGTCTTTGGAAACACGACGATGCCGCCGCGAGGCAATGAAACAAAGAATGTCGTGCGCGCGCCGCGTCGGCCACGCATCGGCGGCAAAAGGCCGCTGCGGATCGCGGAAGATTTCGACTGGCCCGAACAAATTGATCGTCAGGTCCGTGAGCGGATGATGCGCCGTAACTGAAAGGGGCAATGCAACCGCAGGCGTGCGCGGCGGCAGCGCCTGCAACGATTGTTCCTGCGTTTCGGGCGGCAACAATTCTGCCGCGTCCGGCAAGGCAAAGAGTTCCGGCCTGGCGGCCACTTCGCGTTGCAGCCAGTACTCGTAATCGTAGCGCGCCGCCAGATCCAGTGCGCGCCGCAAACGCTCCAGCATTCGCACCTCGCGCCCCGCCGCGAAATCAGCTTGAGCGAGCGCCATACAGGCCTGAGCTTCGTAATAATAAAAATGATTCTGCCGGAAATAATCGAGCGCGGGTTCAAGGTCCAGGCACGCCAACTCTTGCTCGCCTTGCGCTATCAGCACCCGTCCGCGCGTGAGCGCCGCCGTTCTGAGAAGCATCTCGTCATTGAGGTTTTGGCGTGTATTCATCAATTGGTCCATCAGCCTGCGCGCTGCCGAGAGTTGGCCCGCCTGCAATCTGAGCAACGCTTGTTCTTCCATCAATTCCCGACGCGCCAGTTCGATACCCGCCTGTTCGTAATCACGCTCGGCGCATTCATAAAAATCGGCGGCGCGAGCTGTCTCCCCAAGTTCACGATACAAATTGCCATAGGCTTCAAAGGCTTCGGCTCGCATGCTGACCAGGTTGAAAAGTTGGCAGGACTGTAGCGCGAGTTCCAGCAGCCGCTCGCAGGCTTCAAACTCGCCACGGTAAAAATGGCATCGGGCCATATTCAGATGCGCGGTGGCTTCCTGCGGAACGGGCGGCGTGCGCTGATCTTCGCGCAACAGGCGGCGAAACCACCGCAACGCCTCGCCGAAATCTCCTCGCATCATGGGCGGCAATCCCAGATTGTGAACAATCAGGCGCGCCGAGTGTTCGTCGCGCAACTCTTCCGCCGATTGCAGGGCGGCGCGAAATTCGCGCTCGGCCTCAGTCCAATTGCCCTGCGAAACCAAACACAGACCGCGCGTATTGCCGCATTTAGCACGCACCGCCGACCGCTCGCCGACCAATTCGCTGGCTCGATCCAGGTGTTGGAAGGCATCGGCCAGTTCGCCGCGCCGTCGGGCAATGGTGGCGAGCGAATGCAGCGCTTCGGCTTCGCCTTCGGCATCGCCCTGCTCGCGCAATAACACCGCCGCGCGGCGAAGCCTGGCTTTTGCACCGTCGTATTCGCCGCGCAGGCGTGCAACTTCCGCTCGATACGTCAGCGAGCGCGGCTGCCGTTCCAGGACTTCTGCCGGAAGCGCATCCGCCAACGTCGCCAGCGAAGCGAGCGCCCCGGAAGTAAGCCACGCCTGGCCTTTTTCCGCGATGACTTCAGCCACACGACCAAATTCTTCCGCAGCCAGAAAGTAGCGCGCTGCCTGCTCATAATTTCCCTGAGAAAGAAAGTGACCGGCGATGCGCGTCTGCTCTGCCGCCACGCCTGCCCGCCCAATTTCAAAGCGCAAGCGACGGCGCAGAAAGTCATGAAAAAGCGGATGCAATCGGTACTCTTCAGTGTTCCCATCGCTGGCGATCGTCATGAAAACATTCCGACGTGTCAGCGAAGGTAACAACACCAGACAGCCCGCCTCCGGATGCAATTGCGAACAGGTTTCCAGCTCAAGGCGTTCGAGCAACGAAACCCGCAACAATAGATTTCGCGCTGCTTCCGACTCGTAATCAAAAACCTCTTCCGCAAAATAATCGAAAATATCGCGCTCGGAGCGTTGCAAAATCTCGCTTAAATCCGGAACCACCTTCCCGGTGTGCGCAGCCCCCTGGCGCACTACCACCTGCCGAATCAGTTGCAAGGCCATAATCCAACCGTGCGTCCGTTCGCGACACTGGACTAATTGCTGCGGCGTGAGCGCCAGACCGAACACTTCGCGAAACAAAGCCTGCATTTCTTCGTCGGTAAATAACAGATCATTACGATCAATCGCCACCAGCGCGGACTGCGAACGCAGCTTTGCAAGCTGTAAAGGAGGTGCCTCGCGCGAAATGATGATGGTGTGTAAAACATCCGGCTGATAGGCCAGCAATCTGTCCACCGCCGCATGCACTGCCCCCGAATCCCCTAAGAGGTGATAATCATCCAGCACAATCACCAACTGCTGTTCGATCTGATCCAGCGCCTCATTGAGCAATAAATCCACAGCGCGTTGCGGTCGTTGGCCGACTTCCGCCGCAAATTCCCGCAAATAAGCGAGCGTGGACTGGCCAAACTCTGGAATCAGTTGCCGGATGCCTTGTGTCAGGTAGCTCAGGAACACTGCCGGGTCCGCATCCGCCTGATCCAATTGATACCAAACCGACTGGCGGGCATGCGCGCGAACGAAATCCGCCACCAGCGTGGTTTTGCCCGAACCGGCATCGGCCGTCACCAATGTCACCGAACGCGACAGATTCGCCACGAGCCGCTCTGTTAAACGCGGTCTGGACAGCAATGCCTGCGCCGGGCGCGGCGGCAACAATTTGGTACGCAGCAGAAAGACAGGTTTCGGCACCACCTCCTTGATTGGCGGCGGCTGCGGAATTGTCCGCCGCCTTTCCGAGTAATACGGGCTGTTGATCATTCGTCTCAACCTCTCACATTTCTGCTGAATAATGGGGAAGACTTATTCGTTCAATTGATTCGTCGAAACAATCGTTCCAGCCGATTTGCCAGCCATCAGCTGACGATTCGCCCAGGAAATAAAATAGAGGCTGTTTTAGAAGTCGTTTTACAGTGATGCGGCAGAAAACTCGCTCGCACTTCATTTATCGAGCAAGTCTCTCTTTATCAATAAAATTGAGCAGGTTATTGATGAATCGCAAATTCAAACAACTTACTAAATCGCCAAGACATTTTACCCGGCTGATGAACGCTGTACAGCATTCTGTCGAAGATTGTGGGTATCTATCGGCAGAGAGTTTCGTGAGTAAGTGAGTTACCTTAGGCCATCTCTTCTAGAGAAAGCTCAAAATTCCGAATTGCCATTGAATGTAAAACCGCAGCACGACCACGAGTCTGTTTCAGGCACAGGGCTGCCTGCTGCTCGCTGAGGCGATAGCTGGCCAAAAGCTCTTCTGCTTCTTGCAGCGTAAACGCGAGCATCGGCTCGTTAATTACCAAAAGCTTCTGTCTGGAACGCAACCGCCAAAGAGGCATGGGGGGTAATCCTCGACTCAAAATCAACAAGTGCGTTTCAACTGGTAGTAACAAAAGTAACCGATGGAAAAATGCAGTTGCCCATTCGGCGTCATAAATTAAGTGCAAATCGTCGAGGACTAACAGCAACGGCCCTGTCTGCACCTCCAGTTCATGAACAAATGCTTCCACCAAAGCCGCGACATTAAAAGCCACGGAAAGAGTACCGGAAAGCAAATGATTGCGTGTTTTGTAATCGGCTCCAAACCCCGGATATACGCGCGCAACGCTTTCTAGTAGATAGCTCCAGAAGATCATTGGATTCGCATCCGAAGCGTCTACCTTGTACCAGGCTACACACCTGCCACAACAACGTGCAAAATCCGCCGCCAACATCGTTTTTCCAGTTCCTGCCCGTCCGTTGAGTACGGTAGCGGTACCCGCATCTAAACCATCTTGCAGCATATCAAGTAAACGCCGACGGGAAATCTGCGGCATTTCATGAGGCATCAACACTTTACTGAGGATTAACTTCATCTCGTCTCTCTAATCAACAAAGGCTTAGGGCAATGCTCGTTCTTGTCTGTGGCAACTGTCGAATCAAGACTAATTTATTTTTTTGTACTCAATTTTTGACTTTGAAATAATTAAAAACCCCCCTTGAGAAATTCTTGAGCCGAACTGTAAGAAAATGCCAAACGCCAGGACTAAGTCTTCTATTTATAGTCACTTAAGATTTTATCAAGTTTTTTACATATGGAGAAAATGTAAGCTTTTTAAGCAGCACTGACGACCGTCTTCTAGTTAAGAATACTTCAAGTGTCCTGCGTACTCTTAGTTTGCGGCGAGGGATTTTTCAGGGCGGTCAGTAACGACCTTCCTGACAGAGAGGCCAGGCAAATTAAAATTTCACGAGCGCGCGCCTCACCATGTTGCTGCTCGTGTCCCCCAAGACTTATTTCTCTATTTGGGAGCAGACAATGACAGATTCAATCCTGATAGTGGATATGGGATTTTCCGCCGACCAACTGCGTTCAACAATTGATCGGCTGGAAGATGCTGGCTACCGCCGTATCCTTTTCAAATCTATTGAGGGCGCGTCAGAAGCGCTGTCCAACCTTAACAGCAAACTTCTTCTGGTTGGAGCCACAGGCAGTGCCTTTCCCGTCTTGCGCAATCAGTTTCAGCAGATCGTGAAAGACGGTCTGATGGTTCCGATCCTTCTTTGTTTGACAGATCATACGGTGTCGGACAATGAGCAATTGCTGACGCTTGAAATAGACGATTTTTCTTTTCCGCCGTTCTGTACGAATGACCTGTTGTTGCGCGTACGGCGTCTTTTCCAGCGTTGCAGCAGCCTGCAAGAGGACAGAGAGCAGGCCAGACAAACCTTGATGGAACATGCGGCGCTGCAACGGCTCATTGGGCAGGCTCCAGCGTTTGCCGCAATCAAAAAACAACTTCTGCGCCTCGCCTCTTGCGATGTAACCGCCTTGATTACGGGAGAAACCGGAACCGGAAAAGAAATGTGCGCTCGCGCCATTCATTCTTTGGGGCCGCGCGCCAATGGCCCGTTTATCCCTGTCAATTGCAGCGCAATTCCAACAGAGCTGTTTGAAAACGAACTTTTCGGCCATGAATCTGGTGCGTACACGGACGCGCGGCAACGCCGACGCGGTTTGATTGCCGAGGCGGAAGACGGAACCTTGTTTTTAGATGAAGTAGACACCCTGCATCCATTGGCCCAGGTCAAGCTACTACGTTTCTTGCAGGACAGACAGTACAAACCATTGGGAGGAACAGGCTACAAACAATCAAATACCAGGTTACTTGCTGCGACCAACCGGGATTTGCGTCAGAAAATAAAAGAAGGAACCTTCCGCGAAGATTTATATTTTCGTATCAAGATAGTCTCTGTTGCCTTGCCTCCCCTGCGCGAAAGGCACGAAGACATTCCTTCACTTGCCTCCCACTTTCTGGAAACTGCAATCCAGGAATACCACCAATCGGCGATGCAATTTACCCGCGATGCAATACAAAAATTGAAACATCACGACTGGCCCGGCAATGTGCGCGAATTGGAAAACGTCATTCGCCAGGCAGTTGTTTTAGCAGAAGCGCCATTGATTAGCGCGCGGGAATTGAAGCTTCAATCAGAGACCAGCAAGTCCAGCTACTCTTTCGGAGAGTCTTTCAATGAAGCCAAGGCAAGAGTAATTGCCGGCTTCGAGCGCACCTACTTGCAACAAGCATTATTGGCCAGTGGCGGCAACATCAGCCAAGCCGCGCGATTTGCACAAAAGGATCGCCGAACATTTTTTGGATTGCTAAAAAAACATGGCCTTCGCATCTAAAGCTATTTTCAGGGAAAGAAGTAGAGATCAGCAAAGTACTCTAAAGCTCAAAAATCAAAAAGCAACAATTTCCCACGACTTCTTTAATCCGTCATAACTCACCTGTTGATACTGACAGCGTCTTGCCCATAAGCTGTTTCTAAACCACCTAGCAACCCGCCCAGCAATTTATTCATATCCTGCTTCTAAGTCTTCCTGATCCCGTAACCAGAAATTCAGACAAGGTCTCGATACTACACATTGCCTTAATACTACTTTGGGTAACACCAGTTCAGGCGCATCAAAAACATAAACAACGACTGCTCAAATATAACAACAGTGCCTTCCATCGAAGGTAGACAGCGGGCACTCAGGGCTAACCCTCTACCAGATAGGGCAAAAACGCCCCATCCTGTAACTGCCACCAATAAAAGGAGATTTCTTATTAAACTCTTCGCACCTCAGGTATATTTGCCCAGCCCACTCTGCCTTAAAAAAGAGGTAACACCGCAATACCACTAACGTAACAGGTAGTTAGCCACCTGGGAACTCTGGCACTATCCTTGCTTTCTCTTAATTGCGCGCGTTCGTAACGAAGAATTGGAGCTGCTAATGCAAATA
This sequence comes from uncultured Heliomicrobium sp., assembly GCA_964603695.1. Taxonomy (GTDB): domain Bacteria; phylum Acidobacteriota; class Blastocatellia; order RBC074; family RBC074; genus RBC074. The sequence goes on along the minus strand of CAZRXE010000825.1, from coordinate 22,505 downwards.
GCCATAGATGATAATGCGACTGAGGTAGTTCCCACAACGGATTATAAAACGGCTCTGGAAGAATGCTTTGATCTTTCCATCGAGAGACGAACAATAAGTAAGCCCAAGCTCAATCATACGCCCGTTGAGCATCAGCTTTACCAATTTATGCTGAAGGTAGTGACGGCGGCCAATACTCGGGTCTGTACTTTTAGCCTCCGTCAATTTATGACCTTTACGCGCCTGCCAAATTACAGTGCCATTCGACGCGGTTTGGAAGGCTTGGTCAGCAAACACAGCATAGAGCGTTACAAGATCGTGGACGGAGGAGATTCGCGACGGGGATTGACAGTCTATTTTGTTTATCCCCCTGAAGAGATCGTTGAGCGGCGCGCACACAAGGGGGTGGCGAGCGCGTCGGGAAAGACGGAACTATCTCAGGATCTGAAAACCAGTGCGGCACTTGAGCGCCTGATCGGGCGAAATGGCCTGAGCCGGCGTGAAGCCGAAGTCGCTTTATGTTGTATTAAAGGCCTGACCAACTCCGAAATTGGTAGAAGACTTTATATCAGCGAGCAGACCGTGAAGTTTCACCTTCGGCATGTCTTTGTTAAATATGGTGTCAAACGCCGCACCGAATTGATTTCACAGTTACTCTCACAGGCCGAGGAACCGGCCATGAATGACAAAGAAATCGAGTAACCCAGAGACTGGCGCTCTGTCTTTCGCTTGGAAGCTGCGTCTTGCGGTCCAGTTACAGGATGCCAGCCAGAGTGGGGACTGGCTGGAATAGCGGACAACCAACGCATCTTTATCGAAAACGGAGCGCCGGTGAACATACTTGAGCGTGCCTTCGAGCCACTGGGCACGCCAGGAACTGAGTAACATCGCGAATGCTGCCTCGCACAGAGGTTTCCCTTCGGGGCTTGAGCCTGGCTTTTCGCCTTGTGCGGAAAACGCCGTGCTGATACCGAAGTGTGTCCGCCCATACCTTGAGGGTTTTGAAATGAAGATGGAATCGAACAGGAAGAAAGGCAAAAAGAAGCGAAATGCACTGGTTGTCTGTCGCAGTGGAGCGCAGTTTTGGACAACGCAGGCTCAATTTTGGCAGTGGTGCAGAGACGGTGTCCTCGTGAAAACGCAGGACCAGCCGCTCACCGGCCTGTTCTTGCGCGAAAACGAGGAGCTAACAGTCAAGTTGAGCAATACTCTGCTCAATCTCAGTTGCCCGAATCACTTGCGTGAATCGCTCGCCGCACGGCGAGCCGCGCTGCCTGCAAGATAACGAGTTCCCATTTAGCCGGAGAAATAAGGATGAGAGCAATTAGATTTTGGCTTGCCAATTACCGCGTCCTTATCCCCAGAGGTTTTGGTCTGGCTGCACTCTTCACCACGCTGGTCGGCGCGGCAATGGCGCAGACAACTGTCGGCGGAGCCGGGGTACAACCAAAAGCGACGCTCATCGAAGAAGCTTCTCAAGCCAGGGAGAACGCCTCAGCGAAAGCAGATGCAAGGATGGATGAGCGATACCGCATTGGCCCGGGGGATGTGCTTGAAGTGCGCGTCTTTAACCGGCCACAACTGTCACTGGATGCGGCGCGCGCGGATGCACGCGGGATGATTCGTCTGCCGTTGATTGACGAAGACATTCAGGCGGCCTGCCGCACCGAGCACGAATTGGCCAAAGAAATCGCCGAGCGTTACCGGAAATACCAGCGGAGCCCGCAGGTTTTCGTTTACATCAAGGGATATAACTCCCAGCCAGTTGCGGTGCTGGGGGCAGTTGATAAACCAGGGCGATTCCAGCTTCAGCGGCGCGTGCGATTACTGGAAATGCTTTCCTTCGTTGGCGGGCCGACGGACAAAGCCGGCACGCGCGTCCAGATCGCGCACTTGGGTAGCGGCCTGACCTGCGACTCACACGGCAATCTCACAATCAACAAAGAAGGGCTGGGCGATTTTGAAGTCTATGGCTTGGCGGAAACGTTGCAGGGAGATTACAGAGCGAACCCTTACGTCCAGCCCGGCGATGTTATCACCGTGGCCGAAGCCGAACAGGCATTTGTGATCGGAAACGTGTACAAGCCTTCGTCAATTCTGCTGAAAACCCCAGTCGCAGTGTCACAAGCCATCGCCATGGCAGGCGGCGTGTTACCTGACAGCAATCTCAATCGAATCCGCATCATTCGTCAGGAACCGGGAGCAACAGGGAAAACGGAATTGTTCGTCAGTCTGACGGTCATCAGTCAGCGGCAGGCTGAAGACCCGATTTTACAACCCGGCGACATCGTTGAAGTCGGAACGCTCAGCGGCAGAAAACTGCTGCGCACAATTCTGGGGGGCGCGGGACCAACACTGGCGACGCTGCCGCTTTATGTTTTTCGGTAAAGAACGCCATGGAATTAAATCCCGGAACCAAAGCAATCACAGCACTGCCGCCGAAAGAACAGATGGAAATCGCCATCGTTCCCAGAGCCATGTCCGGTCTCGACACGGAAACCGAAGCCGCAGACAAACTTCAACTGCTGCATTATTGGCGTTCTATCCGCAAGCGCCTTTGGATGATTGCAGGCATTGCGGCTCTCGTGACCGCCATTGCCTCCATTTATATGGCTCGCAAACCGGACATCTATCAGGCGCTGGCGCTGGTGCAAATAGATATGGAAGATTTGAATCCTGCGCTTGGCAATGCCGCCAAAAATAGTTCCGTTGTGGTCAACAGCCAGGTCAATGACCCCGCGTATTTCAATACGCAATTGCGCATTCTGACCAGTCCCGGTTTGTTGCGCCGCGTCGTCAAAACGCTTGATCTGGAACACAACGAATCTTTCAACAATCCGAAGGCTGCCAATCAGCGCTCGACCTGGCAAAACCTGCTGCGCACGTTTGGGCTAAACCGAAAAGGCAAAACGCGCGAACGGGAAGAAGACAAGCTGCCGCTGACCAGCGCTGTCGCCGACGCTTCGGCCAATACGGATTTGGAAGAGGCTGAGCGTTATCAGTCTCACGTCAAGGAATTACTGGAAGATTTGCAGATCGAGCCTGTGATTGAAAAACGCATGGGATTCGGACGCGACACCACGCGGTTGATAGAGATTCGCTACAAACACTCTGATCCGCGATTATCCGCGCGCGTGGTCAACGCCATTGCCGATGTACTGGCGCTGTCGAACCTGGAAAGAAAGGCCGAAAAAAACGTCTCTACCGGCAGTTTTCTGCAAAAGCGCATCGCGGAATTGCAGGGACAAATTCGCGCCAGCGAAGAGCGATTGATTGATTACGCCAAGAGCAAGGAGATACTTTCGCTCGATGCCAGCCAGAACACGGTCGTTGAGCGATTGATCGGACTCAATAAACAACTGCTTGAAGCGGAAAACGACCGCAAGCTGGCCGAAACGGCTTATCAGGCGGCACTCGCGCCCGGTGCAGCCAGTGCGCTGGCCGAAGAGAACACGTCCAAACAAACCATAGATGTGAAAACCAAGCTGGCCGAATTGTGGCAACGCCACGCGCAATTGCTGGTTGAAAACACAGAGGAATGGCCTGAAGTCAAAGAAATCACCCAGCAAATCTCGATTCTGGAAAAAGAGATCGAACAATCGCGCGACCGCTCGACCAATGTGTTGCTGACCAATTTGGGAACGCGCTATCGGCAGACGCTGGCGCGCGAGCAGACGCTACGCACGGATTTCAAGAAACAGCGCGGCGAAACGCTGGCTCAGAACGAAGCGGCGGTCAATTACCGCATCATTCAGCAGGAAATCGAAACCAACAAAAATCTGCTCAACGGTTTGCTGCAAAGTTACAGGGAAAATGCAGTGGTGCTGGCAGGGGTTTACAACAATGTCCACATTATTGATTACGCCGTCGCGCCAGATCAGCCCACCGGTCCGAAGCGGTTGCAAGGCGTGGGGCTGGCATTACTGCTGGCACTGCCAACAGGCATTGGGCTGGCGCTGCTTCTCGAACACATCAACGACACCGTCCGCTCGGTGGAAGATGTCGAAAAGAAACTGCGCCTTTCAGCATTGGCGGCCATTCCTATCGCCAAAAACCTGCCCTTTGGCCATAGACGCCCTGAATTGCTATTTCAATCGGACGCCGGTTCGTTAGTCGCCGAAGCGTATCGCCAGTTGCGCACGGCGGTGCTGCTTTCCACGCCGGGGCGAGCCCCCAAAACGTTGCTCGTGACATCCTGCGTGCCGGCAGAAGGCAAAACCACCTCGTCCGTCAATCTGGCCATCAGCCTGGCGCAGAACAATGCCAAAGTGCTGTTAATTGATGCAGACCTACGCCGTCCGCGTCTGCGTTCCATTTTTGGCTTGAAGGGTCAGCAGGGCCTCAGTTCTTATCTTTCAAGGGAAACGAGCGAAGCCGAATTGCTGGGAATGATTCAGCCGTGTGAAGGCAACAATTTGTACGTGCTGACTTCCGGCCCTGTGCCGCCCAATCCGGCGGAATTGCTGGGGTCTGAACCAATGCGGCGCTTAATCAAAACGCTGGAGCCTCATTTCACGCACATCATCATTGACTCCGCGCCGGTGGCGTCTTTTACCGATGCGGTGCTGGTTTCTTCAATGGTGGATGGCACGTTGCTGGTCATTCGTTGTGGCAAGACGCCGCGTGAGGCCTTGACCCGCTCAAGGCAAATGCTGGCGGCGGGCGGAGCCAAGCTTCTGGGCGTGATTTTGAATCAGGTGGATGTGCGCGCCACGAGTTATTACTACCAGGGTTATTACCAGCAGCCGGTCAACGGCGATGATGCCGAGGCCAGCCGCTTTGCGCCCCTGCCACGCGAAGCGGCTGCGCCTCATTCATCGGCGGTCATCGAGATCGAATCACCCGCACTGCCCCCTGACGGGCCGGAAGCGATGCACGCGCCGGTGACGGCTGCACACCACGCGAAAAAGGCCGCGCGCCGCAAAAAACGATCCGCATAAGCTGAAGGGCGATTTATCGTGAACACTTATCTTTTGCTTTTCCTTCTGTCGCTCTGTTCTTCGCTGGCGTTAACGCCCCTTGTGCGTCGGCTGTGCGAACGGCGCGGCTGGCTGGACGAACCGCGCGATGAGCGCCGCGTTCATCGCCAGGCAACGCCACGGCTTGGCGGCATCGCCATTGTTCTGTCAACGCTATTGGCATTGGCAGCGCTTCCGCTGGCGAACAACCTCGTTTCGCAATCGCTATGGTCCGAACGCGCAGAGATTCTGAGGGCGCTGCTGCCAGCGATGCTCGTGTTTCTGATCGGCGTTTATGACGATTTGCACGGCATCAAGCCACGCACGAAATTCGCCGCTCAGGGGCTGGCCGCCGCACTGTTTTTTGCGCTGGGCGGACGCATTGAAATTCTGTCGCTGCCAGTGGTCGGCGCAATTCAGTTACCTTTGACGGTCAGCTTCGCGCTGACAATTTTGTGGATGGTCGCGATCACGAATGCCTTCAATCTGATTGACGGCATTGACGGGCTGGCAGCCGGGGCGGCGCTCTTTGCCTCGTTCGTGATGGTCGCAGTTTCGATTGCGACCGGCCATCCTTTTGTCACAGTCATTGCGCTGGCCATGGCCGGAGCGCTGATTGGTTTCCTGCGCTACAACTTCAATCCGGCTTCAATTTTTCTGGGCGATTCCGGTTCGCTCTTTATCGGCTTTACGCTCGCGGCGCTGGCCGTGCTGGGTACGCAAAAAGCGTCCACCGTGGTGGCGGTCACGATTCCGCTGCTGGCCTTCGGACTGCCCATCGTGGACACCGGCCTGACGTTGTTGCGCCGTTTCGCTGGTGGACGGCCTTTGTTTCAAGGCGACCGCGAGCACATTCACCACAAACTACTGGCCCGGGGATGGTCGCAACGGCGCGTCGTCTTTGTACTCTACGGCGCGTGCGCTGTGCTTGGCCTGCAGGCAATGCTCTTCGTTCAAGGGGAGGACGTGGGGCGTCTGACTGGTTTGTGGCTCTTCGTGGTTGGCGTGGCAGTCGTTGTTGCAGTTGACCGGCTACGCTACCACGAAGTGGACGAGATTCGGGCGGGGCTGAAACGCAATTTCTCTTTCACGGAACGCCGCTTGCGCTTGGCCAACAACGTTCGCGCCCGTCGCGCCAGTCAGGCACTGGCGCAGGCCACAACGTTTGAAGAATTGTTTGCCGCCGTCAAAGACCTGTTGGAGTTAAGCTCTTTTGTTTATGTTACCGCGCAGATCAATCGCGGCCCGCGCAAATTACGCTCAGAACCCTTGCGAGAAGTGCAACTCCACAATGGCTGCATTTACTGGGCCTGGGAACGCGGCGATGTCGCCGCAGCGGATATTTTGCGCTCCAGCCGTTTGTGGTCGCTCAGCCTGTCGCTTTCAACGGAACACGCGCAATGGGGCTACATCAATCTTTACCGTGGCGTTGAAGAGGAAAATCTGCCGCTCGACATCAATTACCTGTGCAACTTTTTCCAGCGCCAATTGGCGCTGGCGGTGGAAAGGATCGTCGAAGATGAATTATCTGGACATTTACTATCCCGAGAGCCGCTTCGGCGGGTTCACGGACGTTGATGGCACGCTCGCCTTTTACACCCGTGTGCAGGCGCTCGCGCAGCCGTCTTCGGTTGTGTTGGATGTGGGCTGTGGCCGCGGAATGTACGACGAAGACCCCGTCCAGGTGCGCAAAGAGAGACGGCTGCTCAAAGGCCGCTGCGCCGAGGTCATCGGCATTGATGTGGATGCAGCCGGCGAACGCAATCCCGGCCTGGATCAATTTCGCCGCATTGAAGGCCCGCGCTGGCCTGTGGACGATGAATCCGTGGATATGATCGTCAGCGACTTTGTGCTGGAACACGTCGAAACCCCGGAAGCATTTTTTGCCGAATGCCGCCGAGCGCTTCGCCGTGGCGGTTATCTGTGCCTGCGCACAACGAATGCGCAAAGCTATGTCGGCCTGGTTTCCAGGCTCACGCCCAATCAATGGCACGCGGCGGTCTTGAAAAAAGCCCGGCACTCCAAGAAAGAAGAAGACATTTTCCCGACCGTTTACCGGTGCAATACGCGGCGCAAGCTTGCGTCCATGCTCGATAAATATGGCTTTGACCATTGCGTTTACCAGTTTGAATCCGAGCCGTATTACCTGTCGTTTTCGCGTTTGTTTTATCGGCTCGGAGCGATACACCAGCGATTCGCGTTCAACTGCCTGAAAGCCGCGATTTTCGCCTTTGCCCGCAAACAGTGAGGCCTTTCCCAATGACCAGCGCCACGGAAGCACAACAGCCAGCCCCCGCAGTTGCGCACGGCGACATCGAGCGACGATATGCTCGGGCAGCATTGTATTCAGGCGCGCTCGGCGGCCTCAGTCAGGCGCTTTACGGTCTGACGCCTGTGCTGATTGCGCGCAGCCTGAAACCGGGCGACTACGGCGTCTATTCAGTAGTCATGTCGCTGTCGGCGATTGTGACGGGCGTGTTCGGCCTGGGACAGAATTCGGCGTTACATAAATTGGTTCCGCAATATTACGCACAGAATCGCGGCCTGGGCGGAGCCATTCTGGCCAATGCACTGATGTTGACTTCCGCGCTGCTCGCGGTGTTTTGCGCAATCTTCTTTTTCGGCGCGGACTGGTTTGCCGCACGTCTTTACCGTGACGCCTCTTTGACAGGCGTCTTTCGATTCAGCGCCCTGCTGATGTTTACCTTGACGCTGTTCAATCTGGCCCTGAGCGCGGTGGCCGGCTTGCAGGACTTCCGTACTTTCAACCAGATGCAGATGCTGCGAAACGTGGCGCTGCTGGTGCTGGCGCTGTTTGGCGTCCGGCTGGCAGGAGTGCGCGGCGCGTTATTGGGGCAGTTTCTGGCCAGCGCCTTCGGCCTACTGCTGCTTGGCGCAAGCGGCGCGCGACTGTTGCGTCTGCGCTTTCCAGATGGACTTCGGCCTGCACTTTCGTGCTTGGCGCTGCGTCTGATTGCCTCCTTCTTTTTGCCGACGCTGCTGATTACCTTGCTGAACCTGCCAACCTACTGGTGGGCGAGTACGATGGTGATGCGCCACGCGGGCTTTACGCAGGCCGGGTTGCTGGGCGTGGCCTACGCGCTGTCGCAGCTGATCTTTCTGATTCCGACGAATTTGTACACGCCCGTCATGACCTATCTGTCAGAAGCGCACGCGGCATCGCTCGGCGCGGTCTTTGCCGATCTGGTTAGCGCGAACTTGCGTTTGATCTGGGCATTTTCCCTGCCGCTGGCGCTGGGGCTGGCGCTGTTTTCGCCGCTATTGATCCTGGGTTTGTTCGGCCCGGCGTATCTGGCCGCCGCGCCGCTGGCCTTTTGGCTGTGTTTGAACGCGCTGCTGATGCTGCTGGTTGGAATGCTCAATACAGCCGTGATGGCGGCAGGAAGAATGTGGCCTGGCTTGAGCATCACATTTGGTTGGACGCTGCTTTTTGTGAGCGCGGGGTTGATGTGCATTCCGCGCTGGGGGGCCGCCGGTGCCGCAGCGGTCTTTGCGCTCTCCCACGTTTTTTATCTGACAGGGCTGTACGTCTACTGCCGCAGGACGTTGCAGATTCGACAAAAACAACTGAGCCATCTGATTGGATTAACGCTGCTGAGCTTCGGCGCGGCGGCGCTGCTGGTTTTCAAATGCGGGAACGCAGCCCAATACGTGGCCGGCGCACCGCTGCTGTTGTGCCTGATCGTCGTCGAATGGCGCTGGATTTTTGCCGAAGATGAGCGCGGGCGATTGCGAAGCCTGGACTTCGCGCGATTGATACGGACGATCCGCGCCTAAAGAGGGTTTTTCGAGATGGCAGGGGTGCTCACGATCAAAACCAACCTGAACGCGCAGGCGCATGGGCAGATTTTCCTGCTCATCGCCGGAGCGCTCCTGCCGCTGCTGGTAGCTTTTCTGATAATTGAAAGTTACTGGCTGCCGCTGGCCGCAATGCTGGGTTTGGGCGGACTGGCAATGTTGTTGGCGCTGCATCCACGCCACGTTTTATTGCTTGTCTTCGCGTATCTGCCATTCCAGTCATTATTGAACGATGTGTTCGCGGGAGGCATCCCCGCTATCGCGGTCGGCAAAGACGTGTTGATGGTCATTCTCATCGCGTCGTTTCTTCTGCGTTACGTCCGCCAGGGCTTGTACACCAATCGCGTCGTGACGCGGCTGCTGCTGTTTATGGCCCTGGGCGCGGTTTTGGTTCCCTTCTCTCCCGATCCGTTGCGAGCAGTGCTGCAACTGCGTTGCATGACGCTGTATCCGTTCCTGATTGTGCTGGTGGCCAACTTGCTGGAAACGCCCGAAGATTTGCGGCGGCTGTTGCGCATTGTCGCAATCATCGGTGTGGTGACGGTGATTTACGGCGTGGCGCAATATCTGACAATGTTTGACGTGCCGTATCGCAACGCAGGCGGCAGCGTCATGCAACGCATGGGACGCTTTGATGAATTCGGGGTGGTTTCGACCTTCGCCAGTCGCCCGGATTTTGGCGGCTATTTGATCCCGCTGTTCCTGCTCTTTTTTCAGGTCAAACTCTGGTCATCGAAAAAAGCGGCTTGGTTGTTTCGCGGAGTGATGCTGGTCGCCATTCTCGCTTGTCTGGCGCTGACTTACAGTCGGACTTCGTGGCTGGCGATGGGGGTCGGGGGATTTGTCGCCATGTACGCCCACAATCGCGTGAGAGCCATTTTGTTGGCCACTGCGGGCGTGGCCTGCCTGTTGATTGCGTACCAGGCCAAAAGCTTTTTTCTGCCGCCTTCGTTGGGAGAAGCCGCCACCAGCAGCGAATCGTTTTTCATTCGGCTCAGTTACTGGCCGCTGGTCTTTCGCCACGTTTTGGAACACCCGTTCGGAATGGGATTGGGAACAGTGGGCGGGGCGCACCTGTTTGAATCAAAGGCGCAAACGGATTCATACGGCAATTTGCAATATGACCCGAACACTCTCTTTGACCCGACCGGCGGCATGAGCGCGGAAAACATTCTCTCCGTCACCGATAACAACTACCTGAAGTTTTCGATTCAGGGTGGGTTTCCGCTGCTCATTGTCTTTCTGCTGTTTGTCGCTTCGGTGCTGCGGCTGGCGCGCGCCGTGTTGGGAACTGTGCGCGACCCGTGGTTGCGCGATGTGTCCATTTGGGCGAGCGCCAGCGTTGCTTCACTGCTGACCATTTTTATGTTCGTGGATTTTATGGAGTCCGTTCCAGCCACTTCGGTTTACTGGCTGGCGGCGGGCGCGCTTTGTTTCGTCAGGAAAACCTACAAGGCAGATTCATTATGACAACACCAATTCTTTTCTGCTGCCAGCATTCGGGCGCGTTTGGCGGTGTTCAACACACGATGCTCGACCTTGTGCAACACATCAACCGCGACAAGTTCGAGCCGATTGTCCTGTGCTCTCCCGGCGGCGAACTGCCGGACATGCTGCGGCAGCGCGCCGTGCGCGTTTGCACCGTTGGAACGGGAGAGTTTTTGCGATTCAGCGGCAGCCAGCCAATCGGAACCATTCGCGATTTGCTGGCTGTCACCAAAGAAATTCTCAGACTGGCGCGAGAAGAAAGCGTACAGGTAGTTCACGCTTTTGACGGGATGCTCTTTTTCGCCGCCAGCCTGGCCAGATTGCTCCGCCCCGATCTCAAGGTCATCTGGCTGGATTCGGGGTTCAATCTTTATCCATACCATTTCCGACTGCTGATGAAATGGTGCTTTAAACGCGCGGCGCTGGTGGCTGCGGTCACAGACATTCGGCGCAAGCAACTGCTGACGGAAGGCTTGAGCGCTGAAAAATCAGCCGTCTTTCCTTGCGGAACAGACTTTCATCTACGCCCGCCAACGCCTGCGCGGTTGAGTGCTGATGATGCAGACGGAACCTTTCACATCGGCATTGTCGCGCGCATCGTGCCGATCAAAAACTTTGAACTGTTTCTGCAAGCTGCGCGGCTGGTGGCCGATAAACACGCCGCTGCGCGCTTTCACATCGTCGGCGGCCAGGGATTTCTGGAAAGCGACCTGGAATATTACCGGCGCATTCAGACACTGGTCAGAGAGTTGCGGCTGACGGAGCGCCTGCGGTTTCACGAACCGGTTGAAGATTTGTCGCCCTTGCTCAGCGGGTTCGATTTGCTTGTGAGTTCCTCGCACATCGAAACCTTCGGGCGAACGCTGGTTGAAGCGATGGCCTTGTCCAAGCCCGTGGTCGCCACAGCGGTCGGCGGCGTGCCGGAAGTGATCGCAGACGGCGAAGTCGGTTATCTCGTCCCGCCTGGCGACACCGCAGCGATGGCCGAAAAAATCAGCCGGTTGATCACCAATGCCGACTTGCGCGAAACAATTGGCCAACGCGGACGCCAGCGCGTGTTGAAGCGTTTCGACGTTTACGCCATCACGCGGCGCTGGGAACGAACCTACGAAACGCTGTTGCAAGACGCGGCGGAACCCAATCCATTGCAAGTCTGGCTCAGCGAATAAAGGAGGCTGTTGTGGAGGTCAAAGAGTATTTATCGCTTTACGGCGCGGAAGGGGAAGTAACCACCAGACGCGTTGTCAGGCATCTGGCGCTGACCTCTTTGTCGCAGGTCTACAAAATGAGCGGAAAGATGTCTTTGCTTGGCCGAAACCGGATTCAATTCATTTACCTGCATCACATTTTTCAAAACGAAGAAGCTGCCTTTCGCCGCCTGCTGCGCTATCTCAGCGATGCGCACGTCCTCATCAGTTATTCGGGGGCTGTTGAAAAGCTCTGGCGCGGAGACATTGACCGGCCTTATGTCTGCCTCAGCTTCGACGATGGTCTGAAAAACTGTTTGCGAGCCGCAAAAGTCATGCAGGAGTTTGGCCTGTCGGGCTGTTTTTTTATCTGCCCTTCGATCATCGGCGAAACGAATTTTGCGAAGCTGCAAGAGTTTTGCGTGCTGCGGCTCACGTTGCCCGCCACTGAAATGCTGGACTGGCGGGAGGTCGAAACCTTGCTGAAAAATGGGCACGAGATTGGCAGCCACACGATGTCTCATCAGGTTTTGTCACGCGCGTCAGCGGCGCAAATGCAGGATGAAATTGCGGGCAGTTATGAATACCTGACGCGCAGATTGGGAAGCGTCAAACATTTCGCCTGGCCCGAAGGCAGTTTCCTTCACTTTTCAGAGGCAGCCGCCAAAGCGGTTTTTGACGCGGGATTTCAATCCTGCGCGTCGGCGGAACGGGGCTGTCATACGGTCAAACCGGAAACGCGCAGAAGCCTCTGCATCAGACGAGATTACATTTCGGCCCACTGGCCGCTGAATCACGGCGCGTACTTTCTGGCGACAAACAGTCAAAAGGCATCTGCAAACTGCAACAACTGGCCGCAGGCCTGGGAGGTTTGAGTGATGAGTACAATGTCAAAACACGACCCTTTGACGTATTTTGCGCGCATTCGCCGCATGGCGGGCAAAGCGCAGATTCTGGCCGGCACAGAGATTCCACCGCTGGCGCTGGAGGCTTTTTACGAACAAATGTTTCCAGCGCGGGCGAATTTTCTGAAACGGAATTGGCAGTGGCTTTACCGAACTGGCGAAAGCGCAACGATCAAATCGCCCATTGTGGTGATGGCGGGCGAACAGGTGGCCGGGCACGTCAGTGTGATTCCTCTGACCCTGCGCCGTCGGCAGGATGAACGCGCCGCCGTGTGGATTTGCGACATTGCAGTGCTTCCCAAACATAGCGGCAAAGCTTTGGGACCGGCGCTGCTTGCCGAAGCAATGGCGTTGAGTCCTTTATGCATAGGCTTTCCGAACGAGGCTTCGTGGAAAATCATTTCCAGACTCGGCTGGCAAGCGCAACTTCACACCGTCGGATTGAGCCTGCTGCTGCATCCCAACCGTCACCCGACAATCCGCGAGCGGGCAACGGGCACACAAACAGTTGCGGCGCTGGCGAGGCTGGCCGGAACTGCCACGCGCATCGTCTGGCGCGCGCGAACGCTGACGCACAACAAACTTTTGGTTTCACCGGTCACAGCAGATCAACTCGTGAGCTTTTGCGAAAACGAATCTTCAGCGGCGCTTCATTCGGCGCGAACACAGGGATTTTGGCGCTGGCGCATCACCGCGCACCCGAACGTCGAAGAGCATTTTGTGCTGCGTTTGCCGCACCACCTGAAGGTGCAATGTTCAGCGGTGGCGCGCATCGTGGAAGAGGATGGATTCCGACGGCTTCATTTGCTCAGTCTGCGCGCAGAGCTGCCTGGACTGGCCGATTTCCTTGCCGGCGTGGTGCGCTGGGCGCTGGAACAGGACGTTCACGTCGTTTCAATGGTCAGCAGCGATCCCGCCGTCACGCAGGTTGCCAGACGCTGGCTGCCCATCCTGAAACAACTTCACTACGCCTACCACGCCGACGATCCGGCGGGCGAAGAGTTTTTGCGTGCCGCCGGCCACAATTGGGAATACATAGACGGTGATTTCGATTTGACCTATTCCTCATCGAGTCTCGACGAGACACACAGGAGCCTGAAATGCGCTTAGGCATAGACGCTTCCAACATCCGCACCGGCGGCGGATTAACGCACCTGTCCGAGTTGCTGCGCGCGGCGGAGCCGGAAAGATACGGCATCAAACGCATCGTCGTCTGGGCCGGTCAGGAAACACTCGCGCAATTACCAGATAGATCGTGGCTTGTGCGCGCTCACGAACCGGCGCTCGACGCGTCTTTGCCTGCCAGGCTTTATTGGCAGGCAAAGAAATTGCCGCGATTGGCCGCGGCGTGTTGCGACTTCCTGTTTGTCCCCGGCGGTTTGCGCGGCAGCGGTTTCAAACCCTTCGTGACCATGTCGCACAACCTGCTACCCTTCGAGCTTGCGGAAAGCCGTCGTTACGGCGCGTCGTGGATGTTCGTCAAAATGCTGCTGCTTCGATGGAGCCAGACCGGAAGCTTTCGCCAAGCCGATGGCGTGATCTTCCTGACCGAGTATGCGCGCTCCGTGGTCAGCCGCCTGGCCGGACTCGACAAGCTTGAAAGCCACCGGCCAATCATTCCGCATGGCATCAATCAAAGATTCAATTTGCCGCCGCGCTCGCAAAACCCCCTCGCGGCTTATTCCATGAGAGATCCCTTCAGATTTTTGTACGTTTCAAAGGTGGAGCCGTACAAACATCAATGGAATGTCGTGGAAGCCGTGGCCAGGCTCAGGCGCGCAGGACTGCCCGTGGCGCTGGATTTGATCGGCGGGCCGGAATGTTCCCGGTCTGCGCGACGTTTAATAAAAACAATTCTGCGCGAAGATGTAATCGGCGAATTCGTTCATTACCTCGATCACATTCCTTACACGGAATTGGCTGCGTTTTATCATCGCGCTGACGCTTTTGTGTTCGCCTCCAGTTGTGAGAACCTGCCCAACATTTTGCTGGAAGCAATGGCGGCGGGCTTGCCGATTGCCTGCTCACGGTGCGGCCCGATGCCTGAAGTTCTGGGACCAGCCGGCGTTTATTTCGATCCTGAACAACCTGAAGAAATTACAGCAAGCCTGCAATTACTGCTTGACGAACCGAAATTACGCGAAGAATGCGCCCATCAGGCGTATCAGCAAGCGCAGCAATATTCCTGGGAACGCTGTGCGCGGGAAACCTTTTCCTTTCTGGCCGACGTGGCACAAACGGCGTGGCATCGTGAGAATCGCGTAGCACTTCCTCAAACTGCGCTGCAAAGCCACAACTGAGACAAGACCTGGGAACGCGAGCGTCCCCGCTCGCTGGGAAAAGCGCCGCAAAGCATCCTTCTCCCTATTTTTCGTCAGTCCAAGTAGATTCACCAAACAGCCTGGAAAACTAGCGTATGAGAATACTGATACTTGGCGGGACGGGCCTGCTTGGCCATAAAGTGTTTCAAACGCTCCAGCAGCGATTCCCGGAAACTTACTGCGCGATCCGAGATGCAAAAGACGACGAGCGAATCGCCTCTCTTCCGCTGTTTCAATCAAAGTACGTGATTGACGGCGTGGACGCCAAAGAATTGCCCGCGCTGGAAAGAACTCTGGCGGCAATGCAGCCGCAGGTCATCGTTAATTGCATCGGCATCGTCAAACAGCGCACGGAAGCCAAAGCGGCGCTGCCCAGCATCGCTCTGAACGCGCTACTGCCTCATTGGCTGGCGGATCGCAGCCGCGCCTGGAACGGACGGCTGATTCACATCAGCACGGATTGCGTTTTCAGCGGCCAGCGCGGCCCGTACACGGAAGACAGTCCGTCGGATGCGGAAGATTTATACGGCAAGACCAAATATCTGGGTGAAGTGACAACTCACAATGCCCTAACCTTGCGCACCTCCATCATCGGCAGAGAGTTTTTTCATCGTCATTCGCTGCTGGAATGGCTTCTGCGCCAGCGCGGACAACAGATTACAGGCTACAAAAACGCGCTGTATTCAGGCCTGACGACCAATCATCTGGCGGAAGTCGTCAGCGACATCATCGAATTCCACCCCCGATTGTGGGGGCTTTATCAAGTTACCAGTCAGACCATTTCCAAGCACGACCTGCTCTGCCTGCTGCGCGAAGCGTACAGGCTGGATGTGGAGATAGTGCCGGATCAAACCTTTCACTGTGACCGCAGCCTGCTGGGCGACAAATTCCGCCGGGTGACGGGCTATGTTTGCCCATCCTGGCCGGAGCTGGCCGCGCAACTTGCCAGCGACCTCACTTCTTACGAACTTTGAGAGGAAACAAGGATGAAGCTTCTAAATGGCAAACGAATTCTGATTACCGGCGGCACCGGCTCTTTGGGCAAAGTCCTCACGCGGCGCTTGCTGAGCGGCGAAATGGGCGAACCTGAAAAGGTCATTATCTTCTCGCGCGATGAAGCCAAACAGCACTTCATGCGCATGGAGTACCAACTTAAGGCCGCAGCCACGGACGAAATCATTTACCGCAATTTTCAACGCAAGCTCGATTTCCGCATTGGTGATGTGCGCGATTTTGACAGCGTCGCCGGCGTCCTGCGCGAAGCGGATGTGGTCTTCAATGCGGCTGCGCTCAAGCAGGTTCCGACCTGCGAATACTTCCCTTACGAAGCGGTGCGGACAAACGTGCTCGGCGCGGAAAACATCGTCAGGGCCATCCAGCAATACAATCTGCCCGTGGACACCGTCGTCGGCATTTCCACAGACAAAGCCTGCAAACCGATCAATACCATGGGCATGACCAAGGCGCTTCAGGAACGGATTTTCATTCAGGGAAACATCCGCTGTACCGGCACGCGTTTTTTGTGCGCGCGCTACGGCAACGTGCTGGCATCGCGCGGCTCTGTCATTCCGCTCTTTCACGATCAGATTCGCGGCGGCGGCCCGGTCACCATTACGACGGCGGAAATGACACGCTTTTTGCTCAGCCTGGATGACGCTGTGGATACAGTGTTTGCCGCCATTACCACCGGTTTGCCCGGTGAGACCTACGTCCCGCGCGCGCCTGCGGCATTGGTGACAGACATCGCCGCCGCGCTCATTGGCAGACGCCGACTTGACATCAAATTCATCGGCATTCGACCGGGCGAAAAGATCCACGAGATTATGGTCAGCCAGGAAGAAGCCTACCGCACAGTGGCGCGCGGCAAATGGTTCGCCATTTTGCCGATGTTGCCGGAAGTGTGCGGCGATTGGCGCGGCGCGGGCGCGCTCGACAAGGAATACAGTTCTGCCGACTCCGTGATGAGTCTGGAAGAAACCATCACGCTGCTGAAACAGCGCGGGCTGATGTTTGAAGACCAGATGGAAACAAACCAATACGAAATGGCGGAGATGTTGCGATGAAGATCATGACTATTCTCGGCACGCGGCCAGAAATCATCCGCCTGAGCCTGATTATCAAAACGCTCGATCAGTGCGCCGATCACACGCTGGTTCACACCGGACAAAATTACGATGACCGTCTGAACGGCCTGTTTTTTCGCGAAATGGGAATCCGGGAACCGGACGTTTTCATGGGCGTTCGTGGCAAAGGCTTTGCCGATCAAATGGGACAGATTCTGGCTCACAGCGAATCCCTGTTGCTTCAGCATCGTCCCGACCGATTGCTGATTCTGGGCGATACCAACAGCGGGCTGACGGCAATTGTCGCGCGGCGGCTCGGCGTTCCGGTGTACCACATGGAGGCAGGCAATCGCTGTTTTGACGACCGCGTGCCGGAAGAAGTCAATCGCCGCGTGATTGACCATTCGAGCAGCGTCCTGATGCCTTACACCAATCGCAGCCGCGAAAATCTGCTGCGCGAAGGCATTGCCAGCGACAGAATTTATGTCACCGGAAATCCCATCAAGGAAGTGATTGACCATCACGCTGACCGCATCAAAAGCAGCGCGGCAATGACCAGACTCGGCCTGAAAGAGCACCAATTTTTTCTCGTCACCATGCACCGCGCCGAAAACGTGGATGTGGAAGCGCGGTTGCGCAATCTGGTGACCGCGCTGACTTCGCTGCACGAACGATATGGGCTTCCCGTCGTCTGCTCTTTTCATCCGCGCACGCGCGCCCAGGTGGAGCGATTCGGCGTCAGGATTGACCACGCCGGATTGTGCTTTGTCGAACCGCTGGGCTTTTACGATTTCATACGATTGGAGCAATCGGCCTTTTGCGTGCTGTCCGACAGCGGAACCGTGCAGGAAGAAGCCTGTCTTTTCGGCACGCCCAATGTGACGATCCGCGACGTGACTGAACGCCCGGAAACCCTCGAATGCGGATCGAACATTCTGTCGGGCTGCCATCCACCCACCATTCTGAAACTGGTTCAAATGGTGACCAGCCAACGGCATTCCTGGCGTCCTCCTGCCGAATATCTGGCCGAGAACGTCGCCGCCACGGTCTGCCGCATTTTGCTCAGTCACCGCATCCCGGATTTAGCCGAACAAGCCTGGTGCCACAAAGAAAGGTAACGGTTATGCGAATTCTGATTATCGTTGATTGTTATTACCCGCATTCAACAGCAAGCGCCAAACTGATCAGCGATCTGAGCGGCGAGTTGCACAAACAGGGACACGAAATCACTGTGCTAACACCGGATTGCCTCAGCGAACGTGAGTTCGAGGTGACAGAAGAAAATGCCCTGCGCGTCGCCCGCGTCAAGACCGGAAAACTCAAAGGCGCGTCCAAGGTCTCACGCGCCTTACGCGAAGCGCAGCTTTCGGCGACGATCTGGCGCAAGGGAAAACAGTTCTTCCGCCAGCATCCATGCGATCTGATTATCTTTTACTCGCCGAGCATTTTTTTCGGGCCGCTGGTGCGTAAATTGAAATCGCTGTGGAATTGCCCGGCCTATCTCATTCTGCGCGACATCTTCCCGCAATGGGCAGTGGATGCCGGCGTCCTGAAAAAAGGCTTGATCTACAGGTTCTTCCGCATGAAAGAACTGGAACAATACGCCGCCGCAGACATCATCGGCGTTCAATCCCCGGCCAATCTGGATTATTTTTCGAGCAGCCTGCCGAACAAAAAATATCATCTGGAAGTGCTGCACAATTGGGCGACGCTGGAAGAACAGCCGTTCACGCCCGCCAATTACCGCGAAAAGCTGGGGCTGCAAGATAAAGTCGTTTTCTTTTACGGCGGAAACATTGGCGTAGCCCAGGATATGGACAACATCATCCGTCTGGCCGAAAGCCTGAAAAACGAATCGCACATCCGCTTTCTGCTGGTCGGCAACGGCAGCGAAGTCGAACGGCTGAAGGCGCTGATTGCCGTCAAACAAATGGACAACCTGCGCCTGTTGCCTGCGGTCAGCCAACAGGAATACGTGGCGATGCTTTCTGAATTCGACGTTGGATTGGTGTCGCTTGACCGCCGGCTGCAAACCCAGAACTTTCCGGGGAAAATTCTCGGCTACATGTATTTTTCCCTGCCGATGCTGTGCAGCCTGAATCCGGGCAATGATCTCGCAGACCTGCTGGAAAGAAGCGAAGCCGGGTTGGGCTGTCTGAACGGCGCGGACGAAACCTTGCGCGCCAATGCGCTAAAATTGGCCAACGACGCCGAACTGCGGAGAAAAATGGGCCGCAACGCACGGCAATTGCTGGAACGTGATTTTTCCGTGTCTGTCTTGGCACGAAGGATTTTGTCGCATTTCAAACCGACTCCCGAACTTCGCTATGCGGACGCGGACAAGCCCATGCGGCCAGTTACCGCGTCTTTGTAAGCGGCACACACTGGAAGCGTGAGCATGACCCTTCGCTGTCAAAAAGCCTCGAAGCTTCCTTTTTTTCCTCAGTCCTGATTTTTGAAGCTTGAGGACACTCCAATGATGGACATTGCGTTGAGAGACGGGCGGGCGCTGGAACCAGCCTCAATAATTAAACGTGCAGGCACAGACAGCTTTGCCCAAGCCTTGTCGCGCGTTCTGGATCGAACGATTTTCGCCGCACTGTTGTTGCTCTTCCCGCTGCTGGCGATTCCGTATGGCGCGGTGGAGGCGTGGTGGGAATCCGTTTTTGAATGCGTGATTTTTGCGCTCACGACGTTGTGGATCATTGAGGGCTTGCTCAGCGGTTCCTGGCGGATTGGGAGTTATCAACTGCTCGCACCGCTGGCGGCCTTTGCGCTGCTCGCTTTTTTGCAAAGCCGATCCTGGCTGCTGACAAGCGCCGATCCATTTGAGACGCGGCGTTTTGCGCTCAAATTGTTTGCGCTTGCGCTGGGCGGCGCGTTGCTGCAAAGCCATCTTACCAACCGGCGTCGGCTCCGGGCCTTAGTCAACATGTTGATCTTCGTCGGCGTAAGCAGCGCGCTGTTCGGCATCGCGCGGCAAACAGCACAGCGCGAAGAAGGCTTTTTGCTTGCCTATCTGCGCCCCGCAGAAGGCTACGCGCAATTTATCAATCGGAATCATTTTGCTTTTCTGATGGAAATGACGCTGGGCCTTGTTCTAGGTGTGTTGCTGGGCGACGGCACGCGGCGCGACCGCAAGCTGATTTATGCGGCCATGCTGATTCCATTATGGGCCGGACTGGCCTTGTCAAATTCCCGTGGTGGCATCGGCAGTTTGCTGGCGCAGGCGCTGCTTCTGGCCTTAATGCTTGGTTCCATCCGGCGCGAAATAGAAACCGCAGAAGAGCGCGGCATTTTCGCGCTGTGTTTGCGCATTGGCCGCTCGTTTCTGGCGCGGCTGGCATTGGTCATCTGCCTGATTTTGGTCTTGGTCGTCGGCGTAGTTTGGATGGGAGGCGACCCGCTGGCCAGCCGATTTGAAAATTTACCCGCAGACGTTCGCGCGGCTGGTTCTGAGGAGCGCGCCAGCGAAAGCCGCGTTGAAATCTGGCGCGCGACCTGGCGATTGATTAAAGCCAATCCTTTAGTGGGTGCGGGCTTTGGCGCGTATGCAGCGGCGATTCCGGCCTATCACGACAGTTCAGGCGAAATGACGCCGCGCGAAGCCCACAACGATTATCTGGAAATGCTGACGGGCGGTGGCGCAATTGGCGGATTGATCGGTTTGTGGCTGTTGATTGCGCTGATCCGAAATGCCCGCCGCCAGCTTCGTTCAAACGATCACTTTCGCCGGGCAGTGTGTTTCGGCGCGGTTGTAGGCTTTTTTGGCGTCGCCATTCACAGCCTGGTGGATTTCGGTTTGCACATCACCATCAATTCCCTCGTTTGCCTTTCGCTCCTGGTCATCGCAACGCTGCACACAAATGACCGGGAGAGTGGCACAAAAAACCAATCTTTCGAGTGGTAGGAACGCCTTTTTCCCGATGTTAGATTGGAACTAATTCTCTCGCTCACATCACAGCCGGGCAGGTCGCGCGGCGTGACGCCCGGAAACAATGAGAAATGGTGGAACAGGTTACCAACCTGTTCCACATTTGCTAAGAAGGCAGTTTGAAAGAGGTAAAGTCATGACTTCAAGAAGTAACAAATCCATCAGAGTAGCCGTCAATCTGTTTCTCATTTTGGCACTGGCGCACTTTCACGCCCTGGGCGACCTGCCCGGAAAACCTTCGGACGAAAAGCAAAAAACCGTTGCCGCAGCCTCTGGCCACAAGCTTGCGGCAAGACTTGTGGCCAGAGGAAATTTGCCCGTTCTGGTCAATGGGCATGGTGCCTACACCGGCGCAACGATTTTTACAGGAGCCACGATTCAAACGCCCGGCAGCGTCAGGGCAACAGTGCAACTTGGCGAGTTGGGCACACTGGATTTGTCGCCGAATACCATCGCAACGCTCGATTTCGGTAACAATCACGTCAAAGGGACGCTCAAGCGCGGCTGTGCCATTTTAACGACCAATCCGAACACTGCCGGGACACTGTTGACGCCGGATGGGACTTCGATTTCCACAGAGCCTGCTCGACGTTCCTCCGTCACTGCCTGCTCCGGAGAAGATCCTGCGACAGCCAAGGCTTCAAACGCCAATCCCTCCGGTCAATCCAATTCGTGGATTTCCCGATTCAATAATGCCTCGACGCTAGGCTTGCTTGGCGCAGGAGGCATGTTTGCAGTGCGCAAAGGCTTGCGCGGCTGCTGCTGCTGTTGCTGCTGCGGCAAAAATCCCAGTCCTTCCAGCCCACAGGATTGCGGCTGCCCTTGAGAGGCAGTGTTGAAGTGATGTTGCCCGGGAGCGTACGCGGCCTCGCGTGGGGGCGTAACAGCCCTAGCTTGAGGCTTCCTGAAAAATTCCTTCACTCGAAGCCTGGCACGCGAAGCCGCCTGCGCTCCCAGCACTTTTCAAATGGCCTTTTGAGCACTCGATCTGCGCCGGATCGGCGTCAAACCTGTTTTCTCTACGAGGTGCGAACTTGTTAAACCAAGCCACAACTCAACGCTTTTCCGTGCAGCAAGGCATTGCTCGTGTGGCCGCCGCATTTCTTGGACTGTTCTTTTGCGGCTGGCTGACGCTGGATGCCGCGCGAATCGGCATCAGCCGCTTTCTTTCCGATTATGGATTGAAAGCCGATCTGCTGGTCGCAGCGGAAAGAGCATTGAGTTTCAGTGCGTCTGATCCTGAAATCCGCGTTGCAATTTCGGCCTTGTTTGCAGAGACGGGAGAATTCGCAGCTTCGGCACGGGCGCTTGAGCAAGGCACGTTGCTGCGTCCCAGGGATTACAGGCTTTGGCTGGAACTGGGAATCGCACGCGATCAGGCTGGGGAGCGGGAAGGCGCAATCGCCGCCTTTCGTGAAGCAGCGCGGCTGGCACCTTATTACGCGCAGCCCCGTTGGCAACTGGGCAACGCGCTGCTCCGGGCAGAACGCAATGACGAAGCCTTTGTTGAATTGCGCCGCGCAGCGGCCAGCGCCCCTGCGCTGTTGCCCAACCTGATAGACCTTGCTTATGGGCTTTATGGCAACGCCAGCACCGTGGAGCGCGTCGTGCAGCCGCAATCGCGCTCAGCACAACTTATGCTGGCTCGCTTTTGGGCCAAAAACGGAAAGGCCGAAGATTGTTTGCGATTGTTGCGCACAGCCGGCCAGCTTTCCGCCAAAGAACGACAAGACCTCGTAACAGACTTGGTCACGTCCAGACAATTCACTGCCGCTTACGAAGTCTGGGCCAGCGGCGCAGAAAACGGTCATCGCACAAATGCCCTTGTGGATGGAGGGTTTGAAGACACTA